>CAZYTE010000031.1:0-14080 GCA_964649425.1 uncultured Oscillospiraceae bacterium | reverse complement strand
GTACCAGTTGAAACGATATGGACTGTGAAATGTCCATTTTGTGCGGTTTTGTCTAACTTTTTAAGCCACTTCCACCGAGTCCAGGACCTCGGGAGCGATGGCATTCAAGAGGTCGGCGGTTCGATCCCGCTTATCTCCACCATACCACGGTGTACCGGGTGATTTAAAACTCTGAAATCTCAACGGTTTCAGAGTTTTTTATTTTTACTCTTGAAAAACCTCATTTTTCACTTTGCGGAAATCGACCACAATTTGACCACAATCGCGTTATCGGTCGTTTTCTTCCCATATTCATCATCTCCTTTCGTTCGGGGAAGGTTCAAAGGGAGGGAACATCCCTTGCAAGTTGTGGGCCTCCGGATCGCGTAACTTGCCTGTGATCCACAGCCTTTGTACCTTTTAATATAGAATTTCTAAAAACCGCAATTTTCAAAAAGAATGAGCTCGGTATATCACCGAACTCATTATGGATTAACTCCTCATCATATTGTTTGGAGTTATATATAGTTTTAATAGACAAAGTTGACTTTCATCACAAAACCATTCAAATTATTATGATTGTAATTTACATTTGGTTGACTTTGGTCATAATTCTATATATAATATTATCGATTAGTTGCGCAGAGGTGATCTGATGACCAGTATGGATGAATTAGTTAATATTGCTAATAAGAATGGTGGCATTATTGAAACAAAAACTGCCGCTGAACATGGTGTATCAAAAACTACGCTCTATAAACTTTGCAAAGAAAACAAAATTCTTCGCATAGCACAAGGACAATATATTCTCCCAGACGAGCTACAGGATGAACTACTGTCTATCGCCAAGCGCTCTGACCAAATAGTATTTTCCCACGAAACAGCTTTGTTTCTCCACGGCATTTCTGACCGCACACCTTTTGAACATACAATCACGGCTCCTACCGGCTGCACACCTTCTCAGTCAATCAAAGCAGGGTGTAAGGTGTATCATATTAAGCCAGAGCTATTTGACCTTGGTAAGACAAGCCTGCCAACTCCTGCTGGAAATTCCGTGCCTGTGTATGATCTTGAGCGCACAATCTGTGATATAATCCGTAGCCGCAACAAAGTGGGTACTGAAACATTCCTTGCTGCATTGAAACTCTATGCAGCAAGTCCCAAAAAGGATTTAAACAAGCTTCACTCTTATGCAAAAAAAATGCGCGTAGCGAACATCCTGCGCCAATATTTGGAGGTGCTCCTGTGAGCAATGCAATGAGCCTTAAAGCAAAAATTCGTAATATAGCAAATCAGAAAAATATCCCTGCGCAGGTAGTCTTACAGAACTATATGTTTGAGCGCCTGCTGGTGCGCCTGTCCAAATCTGAGTACAAAGAAAAGTTTGTTCTGAAAGGTGGCATGTTGGTGGCTGCTATTGTTGGTCTTGATAATAGAGCTACCATGGATTTGGACACCACATTGAAAAACTTGCCCCTGACTCCGGAGGCTATCCGCAATGCATTGGAACAGATTTGTGCAATCCCCTTTGATGATGGTGTAGTTTTTGAAATTGGAACCATCTCCCCGATCCGAGAGGATGATATTTATGGTGGCTACCGTGTCATGCTGAATGCCAAGTTTGATACATTGTTGACTCCGCTAAGCATTGATGTGTCCACCGGCGATGCAATCACTCCCCATGCAGTACAGTATAACTTTTCTGAAATTTTTGACAATGAGATGTCCTATGAGCTTTGGGCATACAACATCGAAACTGTCATGGCAGAAAAGGTGGAAACCATTCTGCGCCGCGGAGTATTCAATACTCGTCCCAGAGATTTCTATGATGCCTACATACTGACCACTACGCAAAAATATGATAAGGCTGTATTTAACGAGGCGCTAAGTGCAACAGCAAAACACCGTGGTACCACGGAACAAATTGCTGACGTCCATGGAATTCTGCATAATATCGAGGAAAGTCCCGAGTTGCGCTCCATGTGGGAGAAATACAGAAAGCAATTTGCCTATGCAGCAGATATTGAATACGGACAGATTATAGATATTCTGAAAACTTTGCTAAACTAAGTCATATTGCAACACCAGTCATTACCTAAGCAGGTTATGACTGGTGTCTTTTTGCGTACTTAACAAGAGGTGCTATACACCATCCATAGCTTCCCTATTCACATTTATAATTTTTTCGTATTGTCCCTTAAACGACTGCGTCTTGTAGTAAGCCGTTCCCTCTTTATGTGTTCGCACATAGCCATGGTTAGTTATAATCAAAATTGCATCCTCTCCGAGATTGTTCAAATCCTCCGGCTTCAAGACCTGTTTCTCCTGAAACGATGTTGTGGTTGAAGTTCCCTTTCCCTCGGATGTGCTCACCATCTTTTCATAATAGTTTCCTGCCATCTTGCAAACCACCTCAGAAGTCAAAGAATTGGAGTTATTGCTGGACAGCACATAGAAATAAGTGTTGTTAGCTTACATTTGTATAGTTGCCACTAACACAAACAAAGCCCAGAGATATATAAAAATCTCCGGGATTCGTTTATATATTATATGTTTAGTATCCACTCATCACCTGTTATACTCAAAAAAAGCCAATCCTTAATCTATGTAAAATCTTCTCATGGATGAGAATATATTCATTGTTTATTTCCTTGACAATTCCATAAAATAAACTATTATAAAAATGCCTTAAAAAGGAAAACTTGACAAAGGGGTTAAATACAATGGGCGAAAATTCTTCTCTGCTCCGCCCCATAGAGATTGGCGGACTAACACTTAAAAACCGCATCATGTTCCCTCCTCTTACTACCGGATATGAGGAAAGGGATGGATCTATAGGCGCGCGCAGCCTTGATTTCTACACAAGGCTTGCAAAGGGCGGCGTTGGTTATATTGTCATCGGTGATGTTGCGCCAGTTATGACGGCCACTCCCACACCAAAAATATATGATGACAGCCAAATTCCTGGTTTCAGAAAGTTGGCTGATAGTCTACATGAATATAACTGCAGGGTGGCTTTGCAGCTTTTCCATCCGGAGTATGATGTTCAGGCTGTAGGCAGAATTATCGGTCAGTCCCGCAAGCTTTTTGCAGAGGCCCAGCAGGCCAAAGAAAGCGGTGACATGGAGCTTGCAGCACAAAAAACTGCCGAGGCACAGCGTGTGGGCAGAGAATCCTATGCCAAAATCGACTATGACATGGAGCACTATGTCAGCGAGGTTAGTTTAGACGAGCTCAGCCGCATCAGAGAAGCTTTTTCTCAGGCTGCCCGACGTGCAAATGAAGCTGGCATTGATGCCATCGAAGTCCACGGTGACCGTATGATCGGCTCTCTCTGCTCTACTGTTTTAAACCATCGAAATGATGAATATGGTGGCAGCCTTGACAACAGAGCCCGTTTTGCGCTGGAAGTCGTATCTGCAATGAAGAATGCCGCACCCGAAATGATGATAGAGTACAAACTGCCCATCATCACAAAAAAGGAAGATGGCAGCCCCCGTGGCAAGGGAGGACTTGAGCCTGATGAAGCTGTAGCCTTTGCGAAAATGCTGGAAAAGGCAGGCGTCCACATGATTCAGGTGGCGCAGGCCAACCACACAGGTAATATGGCAGACACCATTCCTCCCATGGGCACACGTGACTGTTGCTGGTTATCTGACACCTGTAAGAAAATTAAGTCAGCTGTGAACATCCCTGTGGCTATCGTTGGCAAAGTCGTAAGCGTTGAAAACGGTGAAAAGCTCATCGAAGACGGAATCGCGGATGTCGTGGCTTATGGCCGCAGCCTGCTTTGTGACCCCGATATAGCTGTGAAAATAGAACGCAGTGAGCCAATCAGAAAATGTTTAAACTGCAACCGTGGTTGTGTTGATGCCATTATGAATCGTCGATATATAAGCTGTGTGCTTAATGCCGAGAATGGTGAGGAAGGCTCTGTTTCCATAAAACCCTGTGGCGAACACAATAAGATTGTTATCGTGGGTGCAGGTCTTGCCGGACTGGAGGCTGCCCGTGTTGCAGCAATCAGAGGCCATCAAGTTGATGTATATGAAAAGGACGATCGTATAGGTGGTCAGCTTCTTATGGCAGCTGTGCCTCCCCGCAAGGCTGAGACTCTGCTGGCGCTTGAATATTATAATAGTGTTCTCCCCTCTCTTAATGTCCACATCCATACCGGCACTGAAGCAACTACGGACATTATGAACGCTGCCGATGCCGTCATCGCAGCTGTTGGCGCTTCCAATGCATTGCTGAGTGTTGAAGGGGCTGATACAGCTCCCGTTGTCTCCAGCTGGGATGTACTCTCTGGTAAAACTGTGCTCCACGGACACTGCGCCGTGATAGGTGGAGGTCTGGTAGGCATAGAAACTGCGGAATATTTGTCTGAGCAGGGTTGTCAGGTCAGCCTTATCATGCGCAGCGATAAGCGCAAACAAGTCCTTTCCTCCACCATTTTCCCAACTGTAATGGCAGAATTTGAAAAAAACGGTGTAAAGCAGTATGTAAACGCTCCTCTCCAGCGCATCGCTCCCGATGGCGGTAAAGTCTATGTGCTCCTTGAGGACAAAGAGCTTGAAATAGTCTGCGACTATGTTGTTGCAGCCGTGGGCTCTGTTCCCAACGAGCTATGCACCGATGGTGTCACCGTGCCTGTCATCTATGCGGGTCCCGGCAACAGGGGTTTCTTCGAAGCAATCCGCGCCGGCTATAATGCAGCAAACCAGATTTAACACAAAACATCGCCGAGAAAAGCTAATTTTCCGGCGATGTTTTGTTTACTAAAAACTGGCAATTATTACTATTTAATCAGGCTTAAAATCAGTTTTTTTTAATATTAAACATTTTACTTGCTTTTTCTTAACGCGTGCAGTATTGTATAAGTGCAATAGCAAAATATAGCATTTATGGAGGAAATAACTATGCTGAAGAAGACTCTTTCTCTGCTGCTGGTTTTCGTCATGGTTCTGTCTGTTGCTGCTTGCGGCGGCACCCAGACTTCTGAGCCTGCAGCCAGCACCGGCACCGCTCAGACCACTACCACCGCTCCTGCTGCTCCCGCAGAGCCTGCAGCTCCTGCTGAGGTAAAGGACACCTTTACCATGGCTATCAGCTACATGCCCAGCAGCCTGTCTCCCGCATCCAACGGCTCTGACGACTACACTACCATGACCCGTCCCATCTACGACAAGCTCTTCGTAGAGAACAATGACGGCGGCATCGACTACTATCTGGCTGACAGCCTGACCGTTTCTGATGATGGCCTGACCTACACTCTCCACATCAATGATGCTGCTACCTGGTCCGATGGCACCCCTGTTACCGTTAACGACATCACCTTCCTGTTTGACTTCTCTGTTGCTCGTTACGGCTACAACTACTATCTGACCGTCAACGGTGTAGAGGGCACCTACAATGTAGTTGACGACAAGACCATCGAGCTGACTCTGCCCGAGGTTTACAACTACTATATCGCCACTCTCAGCGGTATGCCCATCTACCCCTCTCACGAGTTTGAAAGCGGCGCTGCTCTTGCACAGGATCAGAGCTACTTCACCTCTGCCGACATCGTAACTTCCGGCGCTTACACCGTTAAGGAGATCAACAGCGACAGCATCGTTTACGAAGCACGTGACGATTACTACCGCGGCACTCCTCAGGTCAAGACCATCGTTCTGAAGGTCATTGGCGATGGCTCCACCAAGGCTATTGCATTTGAAAACGGTGAAATTGACTATATGCGTATTACCACTGTCGAGGAGCTGGATAAGTACTCCGCTCAGCCCGACAAGTACAACATCTACACCATCTCCGAAGCTCGTCTGAACTACCTGCAGGTTAATCCCTTTGGCCCTGCAAACCTGAACGACGCTCAGCGTGAGGCTCTCTTCTACGCAATTAACGGCGACGAAGTTATTCTCGGTGCATACGGTACTACCGATCTGGCTCAGAACCCCAACTCCCTGCTGACTCCCGACCAGTCCCTGTACGATCCCAACACCAAGGATTACGAGTTTGATCTCGAGAAGGCCAAGCAGCTTGCTAAGGACTCCGGTCTGGAAGGCATGACTCTTGTTTATATTTACAATGCTGATCGCGCCAACATGGAAGCCGTTGCAGTTGTTCTGCAGCAGCAGCTTGCTCAGATCGGCGTCAACCTGCAGGTTGAGGGCATGGACTCTACCTCTTTCTTCCAGAGATTCTTCGGTGCTTCCTCCTACGGCTTCAACGGTCAGGAGAAGACTTGGGACCTGGGTACCAACGGTTGGGACTCTATGAGAGGCTCCACTCTGTACCAGTCCTACTCCTACCTGAACCAGAAGTCCGACGCATGGGGCTTGACTCCCACTTGCGGCGAGCTGACCGTTCAGGTCAACACCACCACCGATATCAACGAGGCTAAGAAGCTGGCTTCCGAGCTGGTTGATGTTGCTCTGGATCAGCACAGAATTTATCCCCTGACCTACACCAACTATGTCATGGTCTCCCAGAAGAATGTTACCGGTCTTGACAGCTCCGGTATCGTTCCTGAGTTCATCGATTGGCTGGCCATCTCTGTCAACGGCTAATCAATTTACCTGTTCGATGCTGCCCTTTTTCCTAAAAGGGCAGCTTTTTCATAAAAAAAGAAGGTAATTTTATATGCTGAATCTAATTCTAAGAAAAACAGGTCAGATCATCATAGTAATGCTGCTGATCTCAATTTTCTCTTTCTTTATCATTGACCTTGCTCCCGGCGATATTTCCTCTCTGTACATAACCCCCGACATGACCGAGGAGCAGAAGGCTCTGGTGCTGGACCGTCTTGGACTTGACAAGAGCCTGCCTGAGCAGTATTTTGCATGGCTGGCCGAGGCTCTGAAGGGTAACTTCGGTTACTCCATGTCAAACCAACTGCCTGTCATGCCCCTGCTAATCAGCCGTCTGCCTGAGACCATCCTGCTCATGGGTACCGCCTTGCTGGTGTCTCTGATTCTGTCCATCCCCCTGGGCCTTGTTGCAGGCTACAAAAAGGGCACCTGGGTGGATAACGCCATCAGCGGCTTTGCCTATTTTGGTATGTCCATCCCCAATTTCTACTTTGGTATTCTTCTCATAATTCTCTTTACCGCGAAGCTTCACTGGCTGCCCTCCTCCGGCATGCACAGCTACGGTGTCAACACCGTGGGCGACACCATAAAACACATGATCATGCCCGTCATGACCATGGCTCTCAGCTCCATGGCCTCAAAGGTCCGCTATGTGCGTGCCAATACCATAGGCCAGTTGGCAGAGGAGTATGTTCTGGCCGCCAAGGCCAAGGGCACTCCCCCTGCAAAAATCCTCTTCCGTCATGTGATGAAAAACACTCTGCTGCCTATTATCACCATCGTGGGCATGAACATGGCCTCTCTGGTCTGCGGTTCCTTCATCATTGAGAGCGTTTTTGGTTGGCCCGGCATCGGCAGCTTCGCCATGGAAGCCATCGGCAAGCGTGACTACCCGATCATTATGGCCTACATCATGCTCTCCGGATTCATCCTAGTCATAGGCAACTTTATCGCAGATATTCTCTATTCATTTGCTGACCCCAGAATTAAAAGGAGGATCGATGCTGCCAATGGAAAATAATATAGTTATCAATGATACATCCTTCCAGCCTCTGGAGCGCAAGCAGAAGGATTTGGGCGTGGTGTACCACCGCAGTCTGTGGAAGGATATTTTAAAGGAGATTCGCTCCAGCCCTGTGGCCATCGCTGCAGTCAGCTATCTGATTATTATTATTCTCGCCTGTTTGCTGGCCCCTCTAAGCCCATATGACCCCAATGCTCTGGATATTATCAACAAGTTCCAGCCCCCCTCAAAGGAGCACTGGTTCGGCACCGACCAGTTCGGTCGTGACTATTTCACCCGCGCCCTCTACGGCGGCAGAGTTTCTCTGTTGGTGGGCTTTGCTGCCATGCTGGTTACCATCTTCATCGGCACAACTATCGGCATCTTCTCCGGTTACATCGGCGGCAAGGTGGATATGCTGCTCATGCGCTTTACCGATATTTTCCTGGCTCTCCCATCCATGCTGCTGATGATAGTGCTCAACACCTTCCTTCAGCCCAGCATCAAGACCCTTATCATGGTTTTGAGTCTGTTCTCGTGGGCGTCGGTGGCCCGAATAACCAGAGCGGAGACCATGTCTCTCAAGGAGCGTGACTTTGTTGTCGCCTCGAAAAACCTGGGTGTCGGCAAGGTGCTCATTGCTGTGCGTCACATTCTGCCCAATATTCTGGGCCCTGTCACCGTTGCAGCCAGCCTTGGTGTTGCCACAGCCATACTAACAGAATCCTCCCTCAGTTTTCTTGGTTTGGGCATTTCCATACCTAACGCGTCCTGGGGTTCCATGCTGGATAGTGCTCAGGAGTTCATTCTTGATCGTCCCATGTACGCTGTTTACCCCGGTCTGCTCATTCTGTTGACTGTGTTGAGCTTCAACATCCTTGGCGATGTTCTTCGCAGCGCACTTGAACCCAAGATCGTCAAGTGAGGAGGCAGTCATGGATAAACTTATCGATATTAAAGAACTCGCTGTTTCCTACTTCACTTATGCCGGCGAAGTGCAGGCTGTTCGCGGCGTGTCCTTCTCCGTGGAAAAAGGCAAGACCACCGCACTTGTTGGCGAATCCGGATGCGGCAAATCTGTTACTTCCAAGACCCTGCTGGGATTAATCGAAAAGCCGGGTAAAATCAAGTCTGGCAGCATCGAATATGAAGGAAACAATATCCTTGACTTTTCTGAAAAGCAGTGGCAGGGCTTCAGAGGCAAGGAATGTTCCATGATCTTCCAGGATGCCCTTGTATCCCTTAATCCCACTATGAAGGTTGGCAGACAGATCACTGAAAATCTGCTCAATCACAACGAAGCAGGTCTCAGCAATGCTCAAATGCGTCAGAAAGCCATTGAGATGCTGGAAATGGTCGGTATTCCAGATGCAGATAAATGCATGGATAAATATCCGCATGAGTTGTCCGGTGGTATGCGACAGCGAGTCATGATCGCTACTGCCATGATCACTCACCCCAAGCTTCTTATTGCAGATGAGCCGACCACCGCTCTTGATGTGACCATTCAGGCCCAGATTCTGGAACTTATGAAAGATTTGCAGAAGAAAATGGGCATGGCCATCATCATGATCACCCATGATCTTGGCGTTGTAGCCGACATGTGCGATGATATAGTTGTCATGTATGCTGGCAAGATAGTTGAAAAAGGCAGCAGCGAAGAGATATTCTACTCTCCCCGCCATCCCTATACCTGGGCTCTGATGAACTCTGTTCCCCGACTGGATCTGGAGAACAAGGAGGAACTGGTCACCATTGAGGGTAGCATCCCCGATATGATCAATCCCCCCAAGGGCTGCGCCTTCTGTAGTCGTTGCCCCCATGCTATGAACATATGTGCCGAGTGTTGTCCTCCTGACACCCAGCTCAGTCCCAGCCATCAGGTTTCCTGCTGGCTCATGGACTCCAGAGCAGATGTGAGCAAGATAGACTTTCTGACAGGAGGTGGCCGTCGTGGATAAGAAAACAGTTCAGCTTGAAGTAAAGAATCTCTGCAAGTATTACCCCGCCGGACAAGGTCGTGTGCTAAAAGCTGTAGACGATGTGTCCTTTGAAATTTATGAGGGCGAAACTCTTGGCATTGTTGGCGAAAGCGGCTGCGGTAAGACCACCTGCGGAAAAACCTGTATCGGCATGCTGGAAAAGACCGGTGGCTCTGTTTTGTATCAGGGCAAGGATGTTCACAAGCTCAGCCGTAAGGAACGCTTTGACTTCACCGGCAAGGTGCAGATGATTTTCCAGGATCCCTATGCCTCCCTTGACCCCCATCAGAAGGTTTACCATATTGTAGCCGAGGGTATCCGTGCTCACCATCTGGCTAAGAATAAGGCCGAGGAAGAGCGCATGGTGCTGGAGCTGCTGGACATGGTTGGTCTCAACTCTGAGCATGCTATGCGTAATGTTCACGAGTTTTCCGGCGGTCAGCGCCAAAGAATAGGTATAGCCCGCGCCCTGTCCGTAAATCCCCAGTTTCTCTTCTGCGATGAGCCTATCTCCGCTTTGGATGTATCTATTCAGGCTCAGATAATCAATCTGCTTATTAAACTGCAGAAAGAGAGAAATCTTACTTTGCTGTTCATCGCACATGACCTGTCCATGGTCAAACATATCTCCGACCGCATCGGCGTTATGTATCTGGGCAACATGGTGGAAATGTCTCCATCCTCAGTGCTGTATAAGGAGCCTCTCCACCCGTACACCAAGGCTTTGTTGTCGGCAGTTCCCATCGCCGACCCCAAAACCTCCCGAGAACGCCAGAAGATAATGCTTAGCGGCGATGTGCCCAGCCCCGTCAATCCCCCTGCGGGCTGCCGCTTCTCTGGCCGTTGCCCTCACAGCTGTGACAAGTGCCGCAGCGTAAAACCCGAACTGAAAGAAATCAAGCCAGGCCACTTTGTTGCCTGCCATCTCTACGAAGACAAATAATTAAAAAACCTCATCACCCTAAACAGGTGATGAGGTTTTTTTAATTACTCGGTAAGTGCCTTTATTACAGCCTCTGCGGCCTTTTCGCAGGTTTCCCGGCTGGTTGCCAGATTGAAGCGGACGAAGCTCTCTCCGCCGCCTCTGAACCACTGACCGTAATCCAGCGCAATGCCGCATTTCTTGGTGAAGAACTCCTTGTGGTCCTCAGGCTTCAGATATTCCTTAAAGTCCACCCACATCAGATAGGTGCCCTCCAGTTCAGGAATGCAGAGCTTGGGCAGAGCGGCAAGCAGCTTTTCCCGCATGAGCAGGAAGTTGCTGTATATAATGCCCTTTAGCTCCTCCAGCCACTGTGCTCCGTGGAGATATGCAGCCTCGCCTGCCAGATAGCCGAAGGTGGCGCCGCCGTTTATGTGCAGGCGCTTTGTCAGCTTGTCCCACTTATCGCGTAACTTTTCATCGGGGATTACAGTAACTGAGGTATTCATGCCTGCCAGATTGAAGGTCTTGCTTGGGGCAGTCAGCAGCACCAGATTCTTTTCACTGATTTTGCCAAAAGGAATATGCTTTGAACCTTCATATACAAAATCCTGATGGATTTCATCAGACACCACGATCACATCATGCTTATTGCAGATTTCAGACAGCTTTTCCAGTTCCTCCTTTGTCCACACACGGCCCACCGGATTGTGAGGAGAGCAGAAAAGCAGCATCTTCACATTTTCGGAAACGATCTTTTCCTCAATATCCTCATAGTTCATCTGATATCTTCCGTCCACCTGAACCAGAGGGCTCTCCACCAGCACACGCTCATTGCCTGTGACTGCGTGGAAGAAGGGATAGTAAACCGGTGGCATGACAAGCACCTTGTCTCCCGGCTCGGTCATAGCATCCACGCACCAGCACAATGCCGGCACAACACCGCAAGCAAAGCGGAGCCAATCATTGCTGACCGTATAGCCATGGCGCTGCTCCTCCCATTGGGCAAAGGCGTTCATAAAGCGGGTATGCACTGCCGAATAGCCGTATGCGCCAACCTTCATCTGCTCAAGAATGGCCTCATGTACGCACTCCGGGCAGCGGAAATCCATATCTGCCACCCACATGCTCAGTAAATTCTTCTCGCCATAAATGCGCTCCAAAAGATCCCACTTTAGGCTTGCAGTACCGTAGCGCTCGACATATTTTACAGTTTCGTTCATATTTAATGCCTCTCTCAGACCAGTTTTTTGCCGTCTCTGGCAATAAGGGCAGCTCCCAGTGCGCCTGCATAGCGACCCATGGGGTGGGAGCTGATGGGTCTTTCTATCTTCTCAGACAGACGCTTGATAAGGTAATCGCAGTCACAAAGCCCCCCGGTCAGCATAACATCCCCTCGGATACTATGCCTTGCGCAAAGACCTGCCACACGGCTGACAACTGAATCCACTACACCTGCGGCAATATCCTCCCGCTTTTCTCCGGCACCTATGTGGCTGATAACCTCGCTCTCGGCGAAAACTGTGCACATAGCACTGATAGCCAGAGGTTCACCCTGAGAGGCCAATTCGAACATCTCCTGCAGGTCCACATTCAGGCGGTTTGCCATAACCTCAAGGAATTTACCTGTTCCTGCAGCGCACTTGTCATTCATCAGAAAGTTAACGGATACCGCTTTTTCCACGGTAATCACCTTGGTGTCCTGACCGCCAATATCAACAATAGTGCAGTCCTTACCCAGCAGATGATAACCTCCTCTGCCGTGACAGGTAATCTCGGTAACCACCTTGTCCGCATATTCAACAGATACACGGCCATATCCAGTGGCAATAATTTTCATGTTCTCGTCTACGGGCATGCCCATCTCAGCCAGACGCTTTGCAATTTCACGGGATGTGTCTTTGCTGTTCCAACCAGTAGGGATAACGAAATAGGCCACAATAGAATCTTTATCCAACACAACTACCTTGGAAGCGGTGGACCCTATGTCGATTCCGGTAAAGTATATCATCTGTCAATAGTCTCCAAGAATGCAGCCAGACGGGTGTTAATCTGACCCTTGTCAGACTGGGAATAATCGGTCTCGATATTCAGATAGGCAATTCCCTTTTCTTCAGTAACCATCTTCTTTATGTAGTAGGCCTCGACATCATAGGTATGGCAGGACTGGAGGACTATTTCGATAACGCCATCCACATGGAACTCATCGATCATCTTGGCCACATAATTGCGGCGGCTCTCGTTGGGGCTCATAACTGAGCAGTTGATATTGAGATACTTT
The DNA here is from genome assembly GCA_964649425.1 of uncultured Oscillospiraceae bacterium. Lineage (GTDB taxonomy): Bacteria > Bacillota > Clostridia > Oscillospirales > Oscillospiraceae > Limivicinus. Next base: position 1,326 of record CAZYTE010000031.1, on the reverse strand, counting down.
ATGGCCAGAGCCTCGTAGACATCAGGATTGCTCTCGTCTACAAGTTCGATCTTATCGCGGATGCCGTTGCAGGTATCGAATGCTACGATGTCTGCGCCCAGCTCTTCAACTGCGCGGATGATTTTCTCGCGGACACCTGCGTTGGGACAGCCGGTGACAAGGATGCGGGGCTTGGTGCTCTTGGTACCCTTCTTGGTTGCTTCCCACTCGGCGATGATCTCTGCGGTGCGTGCCTCAACCAGATTGCAGCGCTGCTCCAGGTCAAAGGAGTAGCTGCCGGAGTCCAGACGAGTGCCCATCTCATAGCCACTCATGGGTGCAGGATCCAGCTTGCCCAGTTCAAGGTATTTTCGCATGACCTGTCTTTCACGGTTCTTCTTGCGAATACCCTCGCGAATGTCAGCCTCTGTGATGGTAATGCCGTAGAAATCCTCCAGCTTCTTCTGGAAAGCGATGATCTGACCCTTCCAGAATTCCAGTGCGGCAGCATCACGGCTGTGAGGGAGCTGCATCACATATGTGTCCTTAATTTCGCCCAGAAGCTCAAACATTTTCTTCTTGCCATCACAGGTGGTCTCGCCTACAACGAAATCGGAGAAATAGAAATAGGGGCAGCTGTCGGTGAGGGCAAAACCATAGCTTGCCTTTATAAGGGGGCAGAGGTTACGGGGCAGATTGGCCTCGGCTGCGGGAATAGGGTCTTCTTCAAAGGCACACAGGCCAATGGGAATTGCATTGGCCGCGTAGACAAGCTCCAAAGGAACAAAAGAGCAGAACAGGCCAACCACTCTGCGGCCCTGTTCCTTCAGGCTCTTGAGCGCCATGAATGCCTTCTTTCTCGCCTCGGGATATGTAACAAAATCCTCCGGCAGTTTGATTTCCGGCATAAAACCCTTCCTTTCTGCATACTTTTTCTATTTTGGTAAGTATAGCATAGAATTCTGCAAAAGTTAAGTGGATTATTTTTATAAAACAGCTCATTTTATCCACAGTTTAAATAAATAAAAACACCTGCCGCAGGGCAGGTGTTCTGTTCATTACGGCAGGTCAAATTCCCGGTTCACGCAGTAACGGAAATTGGCCATGGTTTCCTCGTTGTATTCAAGCTCGCCTGTATCGAACATGAAGATCGTTCCGAAGATCATCGCCCGGACCAGATGGAGCTTGCGCTTCTAAGTGCCGGCATCCCAGCTGACGGAGGAGAAGAATTCACGCTCTATCTGCTGACTTCGGCTGGACAGATGTCCCCGGACCTTGTGATAGATATTATCAAATTCCGCGTCCTTGAGCATCAGGATAGAACGGTAATAGGGTTTCTCCATCAGG
>CAZYTE010000030.1:0-14154 GCA_964649425.1 uncultured Oscillospiraceae bacterium | reverse complement strand
ATGCGCTGGGCCAGACCTTCCGCGATGGCGGTCTTGCCAACGCCGGGCTCACCGATAAGGCAGGGGTTGTTCTTCTGGCGGCGGTTGAGGATCTGGATAACACGCTCCAGCTCCTCCCTGCGGCCGATCATGGAATCCAGCTTGCCCTCGGCGGCTCTGGCAGTCAGATTGATGCAATAATTCTCAAGGAACTTTTTTTTGCCCTTGCCCTTATTGTCCTCCTGCTTTTCCTGCTTGGGGGGACGCTCACCGTAGGGTGAGAAGAAAAGGCCGTCCTCCTTCTTGCCCTCAGGGCCGCCAAACAGCCGTGACAGGAAGGGGAAGGTGGCAGTTTTACCGTCGTCTTCCTCCTCAAGCTCCTCCTCAGAAACCTCCTGCAGGGCGCCCAGATTGGGCAGCAGCTCCTCCATGTTGCTCATGGCGTTCATGAGCTCGCCCGCAACAGTGTCGATATCATCGTCGTTAATGCCCATTTTGGAAATAAGATCCTCCACAGGCTTAATGTGCAGCTCCTTGGCGCACTTGATGCAGAAGCCCTGATTTTTGGTCTCATTGCCTTCTACTTTCGTGATAAAAATAACCGCCATGTTTTTTCCGCAGCGGCTGCAGATCTGTGCGTTACGCATTTAAACCTCCTGATAAAAAGCAAATTCAGCCGGACGAATGCTGTCATCCGGCTGAGAAGAAATTCTTTATAAAAGTCCGCCGGTCATGAACTTGAAGGCCAGGAAGAAGCGGGCCAGAGTGGTCTGGGCCAGAGTATCCTTGCCTATGAATATGCCAAAGAAGCTGAGCATCCAGCAAAACAGCACGCAGAACACAAAGCCCTTGATAAAGCCCAGAACAGTGCCGCCGATCTCGTCAAGATTTTCCATGTTGGGCAGGCGGAAGGACATATTGCCCACATTGGCAATGGCGATCAGCAATATGAGGATCATAAGAAAGGCCAGTATCAGGCCGCCCACATAGGTGATTGTGTCGCAAAGCACGGTGACAACGGAAGTGGTCATGTCCACGCCGGTCTGCTGGGAATAATCCACAGCCTCGGCAGCCAGCTCCTCAGCTCTGTCCTGATAAAAGCCCACGCTTCTGATGCTCTCGTAGGCATAGTCATATCTGAGAGAGGGGTCTGCGGCCAGAATGTCATTGAGGGACAGGTCGCTGTCACCATAGCCCATTTTTTCAAGGGCCTGCTGGCGGTTGGTCTGAGAGTCCACATAGCCGTTTACAAAGGGCTCCAGAGCGGGCACCACCTCATGGGCATAGGTGGAGGACAGCAGGCTGCCGCCCAGCAGCGCCACCACTATGGCAAGGATGCCCGCGATGCTGCCGATGAGCCCCTTTTTATAGCCGCCCCATGTGCAAAGAATTATAACAATCAGAAGACCTAAATCGATCAAAAACCTCATATGTAAAACCTCTCTGTAATGGTCAATATCAGTCTAGCACACAAATGTGAACAAATAAACGATTTTCGCTGTAAAAATCAGTCAGCAAACAGGCCGCCCACAGGCTCATCATACCAAATTCTGTTCATATAAAGGCCCTGCGGGGGCATGGTGGGGCCGGTAAGGCGCCTGTCGCCCTTTTCCAGAAGCTCCGGGATATCCTCAGGCAGCAGCTTCCCGTAGGACGCGTAGACCATGGTGCCCACCATGGCTCTGCACATATTGTAGAGAAAGCCGTTGGCGCAGATGGAGATGGTGATGATGTCCCCCTCCTTTTCGCAGCGGCACCAGTGCACGGTACGGACAGTGGTCTTGGTCTCGGTGCCCACGCTGCGAACCGCCCTGAAATCGTGGGTGCCCTCGAAGGCTTTGGCAGCCCTCTGCATCAGCTCCATGTCAAGGCTCTGGGGGTAGAAGCAGACCCGCTTTTCCATGAAGGGGTCGCGGATGTTGCTGTTTAATATTTTGTAGATATATTCCTTTTTTATGCACGAGCCGATGGCATTGAAGTCATCGGGGGCTTCCGCTGCCGCTTCCACCGCGATATCCCCGGGCAGCCTTGAATTTATGGCCAGGGGCAGCTTATCCAGGGGTATGCGGCAGTCACTGCGGAAGTTGGCGCAGTAGCGCAGGGCGTGGACCCCCGCGTCGGTGCGGCCGCAGCCAGTCAGCTTCACCGGGTGGCCCAGCACCTTTTCCATTGCCTCCTGCATGGTCTGGCAGACGGATATATCGTTTTTCTGAACCTGCCAGCCATGGTAGCGGCTGCCGTCATAGCGCAGGCGTAAGGCAATGTTTCTCATAGTAGATTATAATCCGATTTTCTTTAAAACTATCATTCCCGCAAGGAAAGCCACGCCAAACAGCAGGGCAAACACATCTCTGCCCACCATTTTCAGCTGCTTCATTCTGCTGCGGCCCTCGCCGCCGTGGTAGCAGCGGCTCTCCATGGCAACTGCCAGCTCGTCAGCTCTGCGGAAAGAGGACACGAACAGGGGCACAAGAATGGGTATCAGGGCCTTGGCGCGCTTTACCAGACTGCCGGTCTCAAAGTCGGCGCCCCGGGCCTTCTGAGCGGACATGATCTTGTCTGTTTCCTCAATAAGCGTGGGGATAAAGCGCAGGGCCATGCTCATCATAATGGTTATCTCATGGACAGGCACCCTGATCTTTTTGAGAGGATTCATAAGCATCTCAAGTCCATCGGTGAGAGACATGGGGCTGGTGGTGTAGGTCAGCAGGAAGGTGCCGGTGATGAGCAGCGTAATGCGCAGGATCATCTTCACCGCCTTGTCGATACCCTCCCAGGTGATGGGCCAGCCGGGCAGCACGGGGGTGCCCTTGGTGTAGAACATATTTAAAATCGCTGTCAGCGCAATGATGATCAGCATGGGCTTGAGGCCCTTGAAAATAGCCTTGGGCTTAATGCCGGAAATTTTGATGCAGACAACGGTCAGCAGAGACACGGCAGCATAGCCTATCCAGCTCTTTGCCTGAAACAGAGCCACAATGTACAGCACCACAAAAATAATCTTGGTTCTGGGGTCCAGCTTGTGGATAAAGGATTCACCGGGGAAATACTGGCCCAGAGTAACGTCCTTTAGCATCTGCCCACCCCCTTTGCGCGAAGGATGGCATCCAAAAGCTGCTCGCGGGTGTAGATAGCGCCCTCAAGCTCCATGCCCTTAGCTTTAAGCTCCATGGCGATCCGAGTGGCCATGGGTACGGACAGACCGATCTCGCAGAGCTCCGCGGCTCTGGAAAAAACTTCCTCCGGCTTTCCGTCCATCACCACCCGGCCCTTATTGAAAACAAGGATGCGGTTTGCAAATTTTGCGGCATCGTCCATATTGTGGCTGACGATTATGATGGTGGAGCCGGTCTTTTCCCGGTAGGCAAGGATATTGTCCATGATCTGCCTGCAGCCTGCGGGGTCAAGGCCCGCGGTGGGCTCATCCAGAACCAGGAGCCTGGGCTCCATGGCGATGACGCCTGCGATGGCGATGCGCCTCTTCTGGCCGCCGGAGAGCTCCAAGGGAGACTTTTCAAAAAGCTCCTCCTCAACGCCGGCAAACTGAGCTGCCTGCCGCACGCGGCGGTCAATCTCCCCGTCCTCAAGGCCCATGTTTTTAGGGCCGAAGGCGATATCCTTATATACAGTTTCTTCAAACAGCTGGTTTTCCGGGTACTGGAACACCAGACCCACTTCCCATTTTATATCACGGCGGGAGAATTTATCCCGGTTGATGTCCTTGTCGTTGCAGTAGATAACGCCGTCGGTGGGATTCAAAAGAGCGTTAAGGTGCTGGATAAAGGTGGACTTGCCGGAACCGGTATGGCCGATGAGCCCGATGAACTCGCCCTGCTCTATCTGCAGATTCACATCTTCTATGGCTGTTTTTTCAAAAGGTGTGCCTGCGCTGTAAACATGGCGCAGATTTTCAACCCTGATTTGAGACATATAGCTTAAACTCCAAGTATTATTTCGGCGCAGTCCTTTACGGACAGTGCCTGAGACTTTATATCAAGACCTGCCGCCTTCAGCTCAGACAGCAGCAGCACGGTTTCCGGCACATCAAGGCCCTCGCTGTGCATAAGCTCAATATTGGCAAATACCTCCTCGGGCTTGCCGTCACAGATCATTGAGCCCCTGGACATGACAATGAGCCTGTCCGCGCCTATGCACTCATACATATGGTGGGTTATGAGCACAACGGTCATGCCCTTTTCCCGGCACAGGCGGGTGACGGTGGATATGACCTCTTCCCTGCCCTGAGGGTCAAGCATGGCGGTGGGCTCGTCCAGAACTATTATGTCTGGCTCCATGGCGATAACGCCTGCGATGGCGACCCGCTGCTTCTGACCGCCGGACAAAAGATGGGGGGCGTGCATACGGTAGTCATGCATGTTGACAAGCTTTAAAGCATTGTCGACCCTGCGGCGGATCTCCTGGCGCTCAACGCCCAGATTTTCGGGTGCAAAGGCCACATCGTCCTCCACCACATTGGCAACTATCTGGTTGTCTGGATTCTGGAAAACCATGCCCACGCTGCGGCGGATATTTATGAGCTGCTCCTCGTCAGCAGTGTCCATGCCCTTTATAAGCACCTTGCCGCTGTCGGGAATGAGGATGGCGTTCATGTGCTTTGCCATGGTGGACTTGCCGGAGCCGTTATGACCAAGGACTGCCACGAAGCTGCCCTTTTCTATTTCAAGATTTATGCCGCACAGACTCTCCTGCTCATCGCCGGGGTAGCTGAAACGGACATTTTCAAATTTAATAATGGGTTCCAAAGTGTATTTCCTTTCAGTTTTTGCCTTTGCCGCAGGCAGCGCTTGTTATCTTTCCCAGCGGCAGGTCGCGCCGCAGGGCAGGCACAGGCCGGAATCGGTAACGGGCAGGCCCAGCTCCTGACTCTCACTGCGGCCTCCGAATTTTTTGCCGAAGATGCTGTCGGCCACATAGCCGATGGTGGATGCGGAAAGGCCGGTGGTGTAGGAATTGATAATTACAAACAGTGGATCGTCAGACAGGACATCGGCGCAGAGGGATACAAAGGGCCAGAGGTTCTGCTCCAGCTTCCAGACCTCGCCGCCGGGGCCGCGGCCATAGGAGGGCGGGTCCATGATTATGGCGTCATAGCGTCTGCCGCGGCGGATCTCCCGCTCGACGAACTTGGCGCAGTCATCAACGATCCAGCGGATGGGCGCGTCGGAAAGGCCGGAGGATGCGGCGTTCTCCTTGCCCCAGGCAACCATGCCCTTGGCAGCGTCCACATGGCAGACCTGAGCGCCTGCCTTGGCGCAGGCAACGGTGGCAGCGCCGGTATAGCCGAAGAGGTTCAGAACGCTGACGGGACGGCCGGCATTGCGGATCTTCTCCATGGCCCAGTCCCAGTTGCAGGCCTGCTCTGGGAAAAGGCCGGTGTGCTTGAAGTTCATGGGCTTCACATTGAAGGTCAGCTCTCCGTAATGAATCTGCCAGTTCTGGGGCAGGCCGCCCTTATCCCAGCTGCCGCCGCCGCTTTCACTGCGGCGATAACGGGCGTGCCTGTCATTCCAGTGGGGGTTTTTGCGGGGTGTTTCCCAGATAGCCTGAGGGTCGGGGCGAACTAAAAAGAACTTGCCCCAGCGCTCCAGCTTCTCACCTCCGGAACAGTCCAGCAATTCAAAATCCTTCCATTTATCTGAAATCCACATACTTATCTCCATTGTATATAATTAATCATAGTATTTTAGCATTAATATACAGCTAGGTCAATATAAAACCGAAAAAAGCGGGCGAGCGCTGCCCTCCCCTGCAATTTTGCCGGCCCCTGCGATGCAAAACCAACTTCCGTCCACAAAAAAACGGGCGACCAATGGTCGCCCCTACAAATCACTCTTTATTGTTTTCTTTCAAGTCATCAAGTGCCATTCTTACAGCCGCAATAACAAAAGCAGAAAATGTGCAGTTCTTGCCAACAATGGCTGCCTCCACCTCGTCAATCATATCATTGGGAAATCGTATGGACTTATTTGAAGTGGGTGGAGAACTGGGAATATTAAACTTTGCCATATTTCACCTCATGCATATTGTTAAGACAACTGTAATGCATTTTGTCTTACATTTATGCCTTGCGTTTGTTGCACACAAGTGCTGCTATATGCAAAAGGCGGTGAAATTATGAGTGAAAATGAACTGTACAAGCAGATGTATTATAAGCTGTTTAATGCCGTTACCGATGCCATTGAGGCCATCGACAACGGGTATGCATCCACTTCCCGAGATATATTGATTCAGGCACAACAAAACACAGAAGAAATCTTTATTTCTGCGCCGTAGGGGCGGCCATTGGCCGTCCGCAAAAACACCCTTTGCCGTTTTGGCAAAGGGTGTTTTTCTGAAATTAATGGCAGTTGTAGTAGTACAGGGCTGTACTGTCGGTCAGAACAGCGTCGCACTTGCCCTGATACAGATAGTCGAAGCACTCTGTGGTGCCGCCTGCAAGGCGGGTTATCTGGCCCAGACGCTTTGCCAGCTTTGCATCGGTATTCAGTGCTTCCATGGCCTCGGGGGTGGAGCACATGGTCATGTTCTTGCCGGTGAGCATCAGGCGGTTCCAGACGGAAGAACCGTTGCGTGAGGCAATGACAATGTCGTTTTCCACATATGGCCCGAACTGGGCGTACTTGCCCTTTTCGACCTCATCCGGGTTCAGGGCGATGCCGCCCCAGGCGCAGTCAATATTGCCGGAGGACAGCTCGATATAGACATTTTCCTTTTCAATTTCCTGAAACACCGGAGTCCAGCCCAGGCGCTCACACACAGCAAGTGCAAGCTCCACATCAAAGCCCCAGTATTCGCCGTTGGCCAGATAGGCCATAGGGAAGGAGTTGATATCAACTCCGATGATGATAGTCCTGGGCTCGGGCATGCCGATCTGTTCCAGAAGATCGGGGTCCTTGTCAAATTCTATGATCCTGTCCCCCAGCCACTTGACAGCCAGCTCATCCACCTTGCCCTCATAGGCAAGCTGCTGCACCATGGCAGCTATGTAGGTATAAGTGGTGTCACCTGGGCGGAAAGCCATTGAATATTCCTGCTCCACAAGAGTCTGCACCGTGCGCACACCATAGGAGCTGCCGCCGCAGCCTGTGCAGCACAGGAGCATGGCCAAAACAAGTATTAACGCAAAAAATCTCTTCATAAATCGATCCTAATGTTTGGGAATATAGTTTGACTTGCGGCTTCTTCCGCGTCCATTCTTTCTGCCCGCGCGGACAAACACAAACACGACCAGCGCCACCATCAGCGCCGCCGCGGCTACCAGAATGGGGCCTCCCGCGCCGCTCTTTTCCTCCTGAACCGCGGGCTGGGAATCGGGAGCCGGGTCGGGCTCAGCTTCGGTTTTCGCCTTTTCCTCGGCCAGCCGCTTCTCCTCGGCTTCCTGCTGCGCCTTCAGCCCGGCCTGTTTTTTTGCCTCTTCCTCTGCCTTTTTCTGTTCTTCCTCAAGCTGCTTTTCATAGTCAGCAAGCTTTTCATCAAGCTTGAGGGTGTATTCCTCCATCAGCTTGCCGTAGGCAGAGATGACAGTCTCGGGAGCGGAGCAGTATTCGGTCATAACTGTGATGATGAAGGGATTTGGAGTGTAAACTATGCCGGTGGTGTGGTTGAATTCCTTCAGGGCTCCGTACTTCTGAGCCACCTCATAGTCGGTGATATCCAGCTTGAAGTAGTGCCCCGGCTGGGCGGCAAGCAGACTCTCCACAATATTGGGGAAGCGCTCCTGCCCGTAATACAGGGTCTTCATAACATCGGTCATGAAACGGGCAGTGAAGTAGCTGTAATCTCTGAAATCGGAGATATAGTAATCATCCGGCAGGTCGGAATACTGCTTGTAAAGGTCCCGGCAGTCGGGCTCGGTGCCGAAATAGCTCATCATCAGATGGGCGTAGTCGTTGTTGGAATATGTAAGGATAAGCTCCTCCGCCTCGCCCAGAGGCAGGTTTTTGATGGGAGTATCCCTTGTGATCTCGCCGTTTGCCTCAAGCTCGGCAAGCATCATCATCAGCGGCACTTTATACATACTGGCGCTGTAATACCACTCGTCGCCGTTGAAGTACCAGGTATCACCGGTAGCGGTGTAGCAGTAGCCCACGCTGAAAAGCTTTTCGTTCAGCCCATAGGCTGCAATAAAATCCTCTGTGATCTGCTGCAGCTCGTCAGGGTCAATGAGCTTCAGCTCACTATCGTCCTCAGCGAAAGCACAGACTGACAGCGAAGACAAAACCGATATGCACAATATAAGAGCAAATAAACTCCTTAAAATCTTCATTATCTTTCCCCCGGACACGAAAATCGCCTATATATGATACAGAAAAAGCAGCATCAAATCAAGAGCAATTATTTGATTTCCACATCCGCACCGGAAAAGTGCAGGCTGCTGTCATAAAACTCCTTTGCCGCGCGCACAAAATACTCAGTGTCCTTCGCGCCGGCAGTCTCATAAGCAGAATGCATGGCAAGCTGCGCAAGGCCCACATCCACAGAATTTACAGCCACATGGGAGGAGCTTATATTGCCCAGCGTGGAGCCGCCCTGAATGTCGGCCCGGTTGGAGAGCCGCTGGGTGGGTACGCCCGCTCTGCCGCAGATTTCCGAAAACACCGCGGTGGAGACAGCATCGGTGGTGTAACGCTGGTTTGCGTTGAACTTGATAACGATGCCCTTGTTCATTTCCGGCCTGTCGTTGCGGTCGGCATACTCGGGGTGGTTGGGGTGGACGGCATGGGCATTGTCGGCAGAGACCATGAAGCTGTCCGCCAACGCGGCTCTGTACTGAGAGCTTGTCATTCCCATAGCCTCGCAGACTCTGTAAAGCACATCCTCAAGGAAGCCGGAATCGGCGCCCTGCTTGGTGCCGCTGCCCACCTCCTCGTTATCGAATACGGCCAGAACGGATGCCGCCTCGGAACCCCGGGACTGCAGCAGCCCCTGCAGGCAGGCGTAGGCGCACTGCAGGTCATCCAGTCTGGGAGATGAGATATACTCGTCATTTGCGCCCCAGACTCTGCCCTTACAGTGCGGGTAGAGGAACAGGTCGGTGGAGACGATATTCTCAACTTCCACACCTGCCCACCGGGCGACGATCTTTTCAAAATCATCCGCGCAGTCCACACTGCCCATGAGGGGAAGCATATCCACATTGGCATTGTAGTTCTTGCCCTCGTTGACACCTCTGTCCATGTGGATGGCCACATTGGGGATGATGAGCAGATCCTTGTCGATGTTCACAAGCTTTGTAAAGAGCTTTCCGTTTTCCCGCACCACAACGCGGCCTGCGGCGGACAGGGGCCTGTCCATCCAGCTGGAGCAGATCATGCCGCCGTACTTTTCAATGTTCAGTTGGGCATAGATGCCCGCTGCCTTTACGCCCGGCTTCTCCTTGACTTTAAAGCCGGGGGAATCGCTGTGAGCTGCCATTATCATAAAACCCTTAAAGGGATTTTCCGGCAGGCGCAGAGCGATGACGGAAGAAAGGTTGCGGCGCACAAAGTACCTTCCGCCGGGCTTCACATCAAAGCTCCCGTTTTCAAAGAGCTCTGTGTAGCCCGCGGCCTTCAGTTCATTTGCGATGTTTTCCACAGCGTGAAAAGGGCTGGGACTGCGGTGTATAAAATCAAGAAGCTTTTCGTTCATAGCATTACCTTATAAAATTGGTGTGAATGGGGGCCTCATACTCAGGTGCCTTTACGCCGGCGGCCTTGCCCGCCTCGATGCAGCGCAGGATCCATGCCATATTTTCGCCCAGAGTGCGCATGGTCTGCAGACCCTCCAGATCCTGCCGCACCTGCTCGGGGGTGCTGCCGTGGACCTCGTTCCAGTACTGGGAGGTGGCCACAACCATGTTGTTCATGCCGAAGTACAGATTCAGTCTCTCAAAAGCGGTCTGTGCGCCGCCGCGGCGGCAGGAGACCACCGCTGCGGCTACCTTGCCCTTCATCTTTCTGCCGCAGGAGAAGAAGAGCCTGTCCAGAAAAGCGCAGATCTGGCTGCTGGGGCCTGCGTAGTATACAGGGGAGCCGGCAACGATGCCGTCAAACTCATCTATGCGGCGGCAGATATCGGAAACACTGTCGCCCACAAGGCAGACCGCGCTGTCCTTGCAGCCGCGGCAGGCATTGCAGCCCTTGGGGTAGGCACTGCCCACCTGCAGAAGCTCGGTTTCAACGCCGTTTTTCTCAAGGCTGGCCTTAAGCTCCATAAGAGCGGTGTATGTACAGCCCTTTTCGTTGGGGCTGCCGTTTAATAAAAGAACCTTGCTCATATTCTTCCCTCCAAATTTGCCAGTCAGCCCGATCACATGACCGGGCTGAACATTGTTTATTACTCTTCAAATTCGCAGATATAGCCGATGGTACCGCTGTACCACTGGGGAAACTCCGCGGCGGGGTCGTTGCGGCTGTCGTTATAGTACCAGCCGTTATTGTTCCAGAGCAGCACATAGTCCTCCGCGGCGCCGTCAAAGCTGTCATATCCGGTGGGCTCGCCCTTTGCCCAGGGGTAGTATTCCACAAGGTCATCGGTGACCCAGACCATGTTGCCGTTGACTCTCTGGCAGCCTATCCACAGCTTTTCAACGCCCTGAGTCCTGGCGATGGCGACCACTCTGTCAAACTCCTCCTGAGTGCTGATGACTGCCAGATGGCCGCCCATTTCGATGCACTTGTCCCGGGCTGCAGTCCAGCTGATGTCCTCCTTGAAAATCTCATAGGTGGAGGTCTTGGGAGTCTCCGGTTCGGGACTTGCTTCCACTATGGGCACATAGGACGGCTCAGGCTGCTGGGTCTGGGCAAGGGCGGGAGTGGGGTCGGGAACTATAACAGTCTGAGTGGGGACGGGAGTGGGGCTTGCATGCCCGCCGTCCAGATCCTTCAAAACCGCATTCACAATTATGGCAAGCACGATGAGCAGGGCGCACATGGCAAGGATAAACACCATGGGTCTTCTCTGGCGTTTTTTCACCTCCTGAGCGATCTTTCGCTCCCGCTCAAGGCTCTTGCTGTACTGCACCGCAGGGGTGACATTCTGCCGCTGGGGCTCCGCCCTGGGGGCGTCGGCATTCTGCTGCTCAGAGATCAAAGCGGGGGCTTCCTCTGCCTTTTTCTCATGGGGCTCGTAGACCTTGACCTCTTCCTCGCTTTCCTCTTCGGAAGTTTCAGCCTCCTCTTCGGCTTCTGCTTCTTCGGCTTCTGTTTCTTCGGCTTCTGTTTCTTCGGCTTCGGGCTCCACGGCAGCTTCCGTCGCTTCTTCCAGATCCTCCTCCGCCTTCTCGGCAGGACTTTCTTCTGTTACTTTTTCCTCTTCTGCAGGGGCATTTTCATTTATATCAAGCTGCTCTAAGGCTTTATCTTTCTCTGTCATTGCGCAGGACTCCTGTTTTTTATTATGTCCATGGTAACACAGGGGAAAGCCTCAAGTCAACGGACAGACAACCGGTTTATTTTTCCATTTTGTCTGCCATGCGCTCGATCTGATCGGCATAGCCGGCAAGCTCCTTGTTGGAGCGGCCTTCTATGCTTCTGGCGACGCGCAGCAGCCGCTCCGCAGCCTTGATAAGGCGGGTGAACGCGGTGCTGACCTTTCTGCCGCCCACCTTCTTTTCAATGGGCTTTCCTTCGGTAACACGGATGAATTTATCGGTAATGAGATCATAGCTTGTGCCGCTGTATGGAGCAAAGGCCTTGTAGCCCAGCTCGTGATTGAGACAGGCGGTGAAGCTGTCGGCAGACTCGGGGTCGCCGTGGTTTACGAAAATAAGCTTTGGCTTTTTCTCAAAGCCGTTTATCCAGCGGATAAGACCGTCCTTGTCGGCGTGACCGCTGACACCGGGCAGTACATCGATCTGAGCGCTTACCTGAACAGGCTCGTTGAAGAGCTTTACCTCCTCAACGCCGTCCACCAGCAGGCGGCCCAGGGTGCCCTCGGACTGGTAGCCCACAAAGAGCACCATGCTCTCCTGTCTCCACAGGTTGTGCTTGAGGTGGTGGCGGACACGGCCGGCATCACACATGCCGCTGGCGGAGATGATGATCTTGGGGGTCTTGTTCTCATTTATTGCCTTGGACTCCTCTGCGGACACAGACAGCTCCAGACCGGGGAAAACAAGAGGATTGCTGCCGGAGCGGATGAGCGCCTGCATTTCATCATCCACAAAATGGGTGTCGCACTGCAGGAAAACGCTGGTTGCCTCGATGGCCAGCGGACTGTCCACAAACACGGGGAAATCCCCATGGCCGGTGACAAGGCCCTTTTCCTTTATTTCTCTTATGAAGTAGAGCATCTCCTGGGTTCTGCCCACGGCAAAAGAGGGTATGATCATGTTGCCGCCTCTGTCCAGAACCATCTGGATGCGCTGGGCCAGAGCCGCAACATAGTCGATGCGCTCTTCACTGTGGTTGCGGTCGCCGTAGGTGGCCTCAACCACAAGATACTCAGTATCCTTAACAAACTGGGGATCGCGCAGGATAGGCTGGTTCAGGTTGCCCACATCGCCGCTGAAGCAGAGCTTTCTTGTCTCCCTGCCCTCGGTGAGCCACACTTCAATGGCGGCGGAGCCCAGCAGATGGCCCACATCGTTAAGGCGGATGACAACGCAGTCATTGACCTGGATGGGCACATCATAGGCACAGGGGCGCATACAGTCAAGCAGGCCCTCAACATCGTCCATATCGTATAGGGGCTCCATCTCCTCGCCGCCCTGGCGGACAGCCTTGCGGTTCTTCCATTCAGCTTCGGACATCTGGATGTGAGCGCTGTCGCGCAGCATTATCTCGCAGAGCTGGCAGGTGGCGGAGCTGGTATAAACAGAGCCTCTGAAGCCGTTTTTATAAAGCAGCGGCAGCAGGCCGGAATGGTCAATATGCGCGTGGGTCAGCAGCACGAAGTCAATTTCTCCGGCAGGTACAGGCAGTTCCTGATTGACAAAAAGGTCTTTGCCCTGCTCCATGCCGCAGTCAACAATGCCCTTTTTATCCCCAACCTCAAGCAGAGTGCAGCTTCCGGTAACCTCATGGGCAGCACCCAGAAATGTGATTTTCATTGCATATCCCCCTTGCTGTATTTTGTGATTTATATTATATTTTACACTACTAAGTTTAACATATCAACAAATCTTGAAAAAATTTTACATTTTATGGTGCACTATTATTCACTCAATTCCTATGTTCAAAAACGCTTCGGAATGAAGCTTTATAAGCTCAGTCTGGACGGTGGTTTCAGCTGCCCCAACCGGGACGGTACCGTGGGCAGCGGCGGCTGCATTTTCTGCTCCGGCAGGGGCAGCGGGGACTTTGCCGTGCCTGCCGGGGCGGACATTTCCGCCGCCATTGAAAAGGCCAGGCAAAAGGTGGAGCACAAAAATAAGGGCGGAAAATATATCGCCTATTTCCAGAGCTTCACCTCTACCTACGCTCCGGTGGAGAGACTGCGGGAGCTGTTCACCGCCGCAATGGAGCATCCTGATGTGGAGGTTCTCTCCATCGGAACAAGACCTGACTGTCTGGGGGATGATGTTGTTGAGCTTCTTAAAGAGCTGAACGAAATCAAGCCCGTGTGGGTGGAGCTGGGCTTGCAGACCATTCATGAGCAGACCGCCCGCTATATACGCAGGGGCTATGAGCTGCCGGTCTTTGACGATGCTGTAAAACGACTGAAGGCTGCCGGCATTGAAGTTATTGTGCACATGATAATCGGCCTGCCCGGGGAGAGCAGGGAGATGATGTGGAAGACCGCCCGGTATATTGGTGCCTCCGGTGCTGACGGGGTAAAATTCCAGCTTCTCCATGTTTTAAAGGGCACAGACCTTCTGGCGGATTTTGAAGCCGGAAGGTTCAAGGCTTTGGAGCTTGAGGAGTATATTGAGATTCTTGAGGGCTGCATTGAGCGCATACCGGAGAGCATGGTGGTGCACCGCCTCACCGGTGACGGAGATAAAAAGATTTTGGTAGCCCCCCTCTGGAGCGGAGACAAAAAGCGGGTACTCAACGCCATCAACAAGGCATTTGATGAGCACGGTGTTATACAAGGAAAATGCATATTGTAGGGGCGAGCAGTGCTCGCCCGCAAAAAAAGGAAGCAGCTTTCACTGCTTCCTTTTTGCTTTTTAAAACATCTCGAACAGATTTATCTGACTTGTTTCTGGCATATCGCCCAGAGCTCCCA
>CAZYTE010000029.1:0-14196 GCA_964649425.1 uncultured Oscillospiraceae bacterium | reverse complement strand
GGTGTCGTAAAAGCAGGTGGGCGTGGACCAGGAATAGCTGTCCGAGGTAAATGTCCAGACCTCCTCGCCCGTCTCGGTATCCAGAGCGAGAAGCTGACCGTTATAGCTGTTCGGGTACCGCGCCATGGAGACGTACAGGATGCCGTCCAGCGAGCCCTTTCCAAGGGACAGAGAGCCCTGCACGCCGCCGGAGAGCCCGGATTCGGAAAAGCACTCGTAGTCGTGGTGCCAGACCTCCCTGCCGGTGACGGCGTCGATCTTCCACACCGGGATCGTCGCCTTGTACGAGCTGCGCCAGCCCATGTGGAAGGAGGTGGACAGGTACACATACGGGTGTCCAGTCTGGTCCAAAATCTCCAACGAAATGCTCCGGGATATCGCTAAGGACACCGTTGACTGGGATCCCAACTTTGACGAGAGCCGCAAGGAGCCAAGAGTTCTGCCCTCTCGTTTTCCCAACCTGCTGGTAAACGGTTCCAGCGGCATTGCCGTTGGTATGGCCACTAATATCCCTCCTCATAATCTGACCGAGATCATCAACGCCTGTGTTTGCGTTCTGGATAATCCGGAAGCTACTCTCTCCGACCTGATGCAGCATGTAACCGGCCCCGATTTCCCCACCAAGGGCATCATCATGGGCAGAAGCGGCATCCGCCAGGCTTATGCCACCGGCAAAGGCAAGGTGGTTGTTCGCGCCCGCACCGAGTTTGAGGAGTACGGCAAGGACAGAACAAGAATAATTGTCACAGAGCTTCCTTATCAGGTGAATAAGCGCCAGCTTATCCGTCATATTGCAGACCTTGTCCACGATAAGAAGATCGAGGGCATTTCTGACCTGCGCGATGAGTCTGACCGTAATGGTATGCGTATGGTGATCGAGCTCAAGCGCGATGCAAATCCCCAGGTGGTTCTCAACCGCCTGTTCACCCAGACTGCTCTGCAGTCCAGCTTCTCCATCAATATGCTGGCCCTGGTCAATGACCAGTCCCAGCCCAAGATTCTCAATCTGCGCAATATTCTGGATGAGTATCTCAGATTCCAGATCGAAGTTATCGAAAGACGCACCCGCTATGATCTCAAAAAGGCGGAGGAGCGGGCACACCTCTTGCAGGGTCTGCTGATCGCACAGGATAACATTGATGAAGTTATCCGTATCATCCGCAGCAGCTACGATGATGCGAAGCTGAACCTGATGAACCGTTTTGGTCTTTCCGATGTTCAGGCTCAGGCTATCTGCGATATGCGCCTTATCTCCCTGCAGGGTCTCAACCGTGAGAAGCTGGAGCAGGAGTACAAGGAGCTTGAGGAGAAGATCGCATATTTTAAGAGCCTGCTGGCAGATCCTGAGCTTATCAAGGGCGTACTTAAGGACGAGCTGATCGCTCTGCGCGACAAGTTCGGCGATAAGCGCAATACCGAAATTCAGGATGTGGCCGATGAAATTGACATTGAGGATCTGATCGAAGAGGAGCAGTGTGTCTTCACTCTCACACACGGCGGTTATATTAAGCGTCTGCCCGTCAGTGAATACCGTGCTCAGGGCCGCGGCGGTAAGGGAATACGCGCCATGGCCACCAAGGATGAGGATTATGTGGAGACCGTATTTACAGCTTCCACCCACGATAATATTCTCTTCTTCACCACCAAGGGCAAGGTATTCATAAAGAAGGGCTACAATATCCCCGAGGCCGGCAGAAATGCCCGCGGCACCAATATCATAAACATTATCCAGATCGATAACGGTGAAGAAAAGGAAAAGGTCAGCGCCATGATCCGCGGCCGTGCTCTGGAGGAGGACAAGTACCTTGTATTTGTCACCAGAAATGGCACTGTCAAGCGAATGAGCCAGGCAGCATTGAGAAATATTCGGTCCAATGGTATCCGGGCAATTACTCTCGACGAGGGAGACGAGCTCATTTCCGTTATCCAGACTGATGGTAACGAGAACATTCTTATTGCAACCCATGATGGTTTTGCGGTATGCTTTAACGAGCAGGATGCCAGAGCTATGGGCAGAATTGCTGTTGGTGTACGCGGCATAAGACTGAGAGAGGGTGACTATGTCATCGGTGCCGACAGCACCAGCGCCGGCAGCGCAGTTCTTACCATAACCGAAAAGGGTTATGGCAAGCGCACACCTGTGGAAGAATATACTGTCCACGGCAGAGGCGGTCTTGGCATGAAGAACTATAATGTCACCGACAAGACCGGCAAGATTGCCGATATCAAGATGGTCAGCGGAGATGAGGACATCCTTGTTATCACCGATGAGGGTACAATTATCCGTATGGCTGTGGGCGGCATTTCTCTGTTGAGCCGCTCTACTCAGGGTGTTCGTATAATGCGCCTTGCTGATGGCAGCAGAGTAATCTCCATTGAAAAGACCGAACGCGAAGTGTCAGAAGAGGAAGCAGAAACGGAGTCCTTTGACAGCTAAGGAGGTTTTCGATGTTAAGTCAGAATAACCGAAGAGGCGACAGATACAGGAAAAATAATCCAAAAAGTATTGCCATAGCGGCAGCCGTGCTTGTATTGCTGCAGATATTTTCAGCAAAAGTGGTCAGACCCAGTATTATAACAATACTTGTGCCTGTCCTGGCGATTGGTCTATTCTTCTTTGTATTTGGCTTTATAAGCAAAGCAAAGTCCAAAGAGAAAGAAAAAGTGAAAACGGGCCGCCCCGCAGATGGATACTGCAATAGCTGTTCCGACGATTTTGTTTACAACAACCGCCAGAATGAATACAGCGAGAACACAGCTCAGCAGAACTTCTCCCGTGACAAGCAGCGCCGTATCCGTCAGTTGGATGATTTCCTGAAGAACGGCCTTATTGATAAGAACGAGTATCTGCTACTCCGTTCCCGCTACGAAAAGTCAAACTAATGAAGAAAACAGTAACGATCTATACAGATGGTGCATGCAGCGGCAACCCCGGCCCCGGCGGCTGGGGTGCCATTCTGCGTTATAACGAAGTTGAAAAAGAACTTTCCGGCGGTGAAGCGCAGACCACAAATAACCGCATGGAGCTGACCGGCGTAATTTCCGCCCTGCAGGCTTTGAAAGAGCCCTGTGTGGTAGAACTGTATTCAGACTCCAAATATGTTATTGATGCGCTGGATAAGGGTTGGGCAATATCCTGGAGGAAAAAGGGCTGGATAAAGTCAGACAAAAAGCCTGCTCTGAACCCGGATCTGTGGGAAGCTCTTTTAAATCTGTGTGAAGTTCACGAAGTCCGCTGCCACTGGGTAAAAGGACATGCGGACAACCCATATAACAATCGCTGTGACGCTTTGGCCGTTCAGCAAAGAGACAAGTATTCTGTTTAAGGTGTAAAAATGAAGAAAGATTACAGCAAAAATCCTCTGATAATATTTCTCTCATATATAGCAGGCCATAAAAAGCTGTTTGTCATAGACATGATCTGCGCAGTACTGGTTTCTGTCATTGATCTGGTGTTCCCCTTTATTTCCAGATTGTCTATGCAGAACCTTCTGCCGAAGAAAATGTTTATGGTGTTTTTTGTGGTAATGGCAGTGATGGTTCTGGCATATCTGCTGAAGGCGGTTTTGTATTATGTAATAACCGTTCTGGGTCACCGTATGGGCGTTCTTGTTGAGGCTGATATGCGCCGGGATATCTTTGAGCACATGCAAAGCCTGTCCTTTGATTTTTATGACAAGAACCGCACCGGCGTCCTAATGAGCCGGATTACCACCGACCTTTTCGATGTCACCGAGCTTGCACACCATGGCCCGGAGTTTATTCTCATCTGCGCCATTACTATGGTAGGTTCTATGATTCTTATGTTTGCCATGGAGTGGAGACTGGCTCTTGTTCTGCTGCTGACTTTACCCGTGTGCCTTGTCTTTACCTTTGCCCAGCGCGTGAACATGAAGCACGCAAATGTGGAGGTCAAGAAAAAGACCGCGGATATAAATGCTGCCATTGAGAGCAGCATCTCCGGTGTCCGCACCGCCAAGGCCTTTGCCAATGAAGAGCAGGAGCTTGAAAAGTTTGACGAAGCCAATGACAAGTTCCGCGGCTCCAAAATTGCTTACTACAAGACAATGGGCACCTACATGAGCGGCATGGAGTTTACCTCCGGTGTAGCTCCCGTGCTGGTCATTGCAGCAGGTGGTCTGCTTATAATGCGTGGCTACATGGACTATATTGATCTTATAACCTTTACCCTGTATGTGAACGCATTTATTTCTCCCCTGAGAAGACTGACCATGCTTGCAGAGCTGTATATGCAGGGCGTTGCAGGCTTTAGCCGATTTGTGGAGATCATGCGCACCGAGCCCGGTATTCAGGATGCTCCTGATGCAAAGGAACTTGAAGATGTGAGAGGAAAAATTGACTTTGAAGATGTCAGCTTCCACTACTCCAATAATGTTCCTGTTCTCAAGAATATTGATCTTAGCATAGCTGAGGGTCAGTGCGTGGCTGTGGTAGGCCCCTCCGGCGGCGGAAAAACCACCCTGTGTCAGCTTCTGCCCAGATTTTACGATGTCTGCTCCGGCAGCATCAAGGTGGATGGGCAGGATGTCAGGGAGCTGACCCAGAGCAGCCTGCGCCGGAATATCGGCATCATCCAGCAGGATGTGTTCATGTTTGCAGGCTCAATTAAAGACAATATCCGCTACGGCAGACCTGATGCCACTGACGAAGAGATTATCGAAGCAGCCAAAAAGGCTGAGATACATAATGAGATTATGGAAATGCCTCAGGGCTACGATACTCAGGTGGGTGAGCGGGGTGTCAAGCTCTCCGGCGGCCAGAAGCAAAGACTGTCCATTGCCCGCGTATTTCTGAAAAATCCCAAGATCCTGATTCTGGACGAGGCCACCTCAGCTTTGGATACCGTCACCGAGCAGAACATTCAGGCCTCACTCAATCAGCTCAGTCATGGCAGAACCAGTATAATCATCGCCCACAGACTCTCAACTGTTAAGGATGCGGACAAGATAGTTGTTATTGATGATGACCGTATCGTGGAAGAAGGCAGCCACAGAGAGCTGATGGAAAAAGACGGCGTGTACGCAGAGCTTTGCAGGGCACAGGCAATAGTATAGCAATTCAGCAAAAAGCAATGGATTTACCCATTGCTTTTGTGTTATAATGACTCAGCTATGAGAATACTTGTAAATCAAATATTTGAAAATAAGGAAGCTGCTGCCCTCCCCCATCTGATGGAGAGCGGAGGGCTTCCTGCGCTCGTTTCCGGTCTGTCTGCGGTGCACAGGGCAAATCTTGCAGCCGCATTGAGAAATGAAAGCGGGGCACCTGTTTTTGTGATATCCCCCGATGATACGGCGGCAGAGAATTTTGCCAACGACCTGCGCTCAATGCTCAGAGAAGAGGTTCATACTCTCTGCATGAGAGACTTCACTTTCAATCCCGTGGAAGCCGCATCCCGACAGCAGGAACAAAAAAGAATATCCGCTCTATATGCTCTGGCAAGCGGCAAGGCAGAGGTGTTTGTGGCATCAGTTTCCGGTCTTATTCAAAGAACTTTCTCCCCGGAACTGCTTATGCAGGCAGCTTTTGAGATAAAAATAAACGAGAGCTATGCCATCGAGGATATAGAGGACGCCCTCATCCGCTGTGGCTATAATAAGACCGAGCAGGTGGAAGGCCCCGGCCAGTTTGCAAGGCGCGGCGGAATTCTGGATTTCTTTTCTCCCGTAGAAGCAGAACCGGTGCGCATAGAGTTTTGGGGGGATGACATTGACTCCATGGGTCATTTTGATGTTTCCACCCAGCGCAGAGGCGATGGGATAGAGAGCTGCCTGATCCTGCCTGCCGCGGAAGCCCTGCCTGATCTCGGCCATGGCGGCAGGGAAGCCCTGTGCAGGGAGATCGTGAACTTTGCGGATAAATACGCAAAAAAGAGAAACAGTGAAAATGCCGCAACCCTGGCAGCTACCATGCGCTCCGATGCCGAGAGGCTGAGAGCGGGCATAGTCATGTCCGATGCGGATCGCTATCTGCCGGTTTTGTACGCGGAGAGCCACGGCGCGGACTATATTCCCGAAAACGCCATCATAGTTCTGGATCAGCCCGCCAGATGTGCGGAGCGGGCAAGGGAATACGCAAAGCAGCTCAGCCAGGATATAGCCGAGCAGCAGCGCCGAGGCAGAATAGCAATGAGCGCTGACAGCTTCTGTCTTTCCTTTGAAGCTCTTGTGAAAAAGCTGGAAGAATACCCTGTCTATATGGCCGATGCCTTCACAGTGGGCAGAAACCCTATTGCACCCAGAAGCATTGTCAGTATTCCTGCCAAGCAGCTGCCCAGTTACGCAGGCTCTGCACAGGCTGCCGCCGAGGATGTAAAAATATACCTTAAGCAGGATTATAGGGTGGTGGTCCTTGCAGGCGATGAGCGCCGTGCAAAGGTGCTTCAGGACTTCTTCCGGGAGCACGGAATACAGGCAGTAATATACGAGGAACTGAAAAAACTGCCTGAAAACGGCGGGTGCGTAATCAGCATAGGCGCCCTGTCCTCGGGTATTGAATATCCCGCACTGCATCTGGCAGTGCTTACGGATGCACAGCTTATAAGGGCAAAGAATAAGAAGAGCTCAAAGAAGAAGCTGCCAGCCGACAGGCAGAGGATAGAATCCTACGCAGACCTGTCTGTTGGAGATTTTGTGGTTCATGAAAACCATGGCATAGGCAAATTCTCCGGCATCGTCAAAATGCAGGTGGACGGTTTTGAAAAAGACTATATAAAGATAAATTACGCCGGTACCGACAGTCTCTATGTTCCTGCTACCCAACTGGACATGGTGTCCAAATATACCGGAGCCGGGGAAGACAAGCCGGTAAAGCTTTCAAAAATGGGCGGCACCGAGTGGGCAAAGACCCGCTCCAGAGCAAAGAGTGCAGCCAAGGATATGGCAAAAAAGCTTATCGCTCTCTATGCCGAGCGTCAGCGCAGACCCGGATATGCTTTTTCCCCCGACAGTGATTGGCAGCGTGAGTTTGAGGAAAACTTCGGATATACCGAGACCGATGATCAGCTCCGCTGTGTGGCAGAAATAAAAAAAGACATGGAGTCCTCTGTACCTATGGACAGACTGCTCTGCGGCGATGTGGGCTTCGGCAAGACCGAGGTCGCCCTGCGCGCCGTAATGAAGTGTGTACTGGACGGAAAGCAGGCCGCCATTTTGGTTCCCACCACTGTTCTTGCTCAGCAGCATTACCAGACGGCCCTGCAGCGATTCTTCGGCTACCCGGTGAATATTGCCGTTCTCAATCGTTTTAAAACCGGCGGTCAGGCATCAAAGACGGTGTCTGAGCTCGCTAACGGCAAATGCGACCTGGTTATCGGCACTCACCGCCTGCTCAGCAAGGATATCAAATTCAAAAATCTTGGCCTGTTGGTGGTGGATGAGGAGCAGCGCTTTGGCGTCACCCATAAGGAGCATATTAAAGAGTTGTCCAAGGGCGTGGATGTGCTGACTTTGTCCGCAACTCCCATCCCCAGAACCCTGAATATGGCCATGAGCGGCATAAGGGATATGTCCACCATCGAGGAGCCTCCTGAGGACAGACTGCCGGTTCAGACCTTTGTTATGGAGCACGATTGGGCTGTGATCGCCGACGCTATCCGCCGCGAGATACAGCGCGGCGGTCAGGTATATTATCTCCACAATAGGGTGGATGACATAGAACGCACCGGCAAGAAGATCATGGATCTTCTGGAGGATGTGACCGTAGGCGTTGCCCACGGCAAGATGGACAAGAATATGCTTTCATCAGTAATGGAGAGCGTATCCAATGGAGAGACACAGGTGCTTGTCTGCACCACTATTATTGAAACAGGCATCGATATCCCCAATGTAAATACCCTGATAATTGAGGATGCAGATCATCTTGGCCTTGCTCAGCTCCACCAGATAAGGGGCCGCGTAGGCCGCTCCACCAGAAGAGCCTCGGCATACCTGACTTTCAAACGGGATAAGGTTCTTACAGAGGTCGCCGAAAAGCGGCTCAACGCAATAAAGGATTTTGCCCAGTTTGGTTCAGGCTTCAAGATCGCC
Source organism: uncultured Oscillospiraceae bacterium (assembly GCA_964649425.1). Taxonomy (GTDB): domain Bacteria; phylum Bacillota; class Clostridia; order Oscillospirales; family Oscillospiraceae; genus Limivicinus. The sequence goes on along the minus strand of CAZYTE010000029.1, from coordinate 6,148 downwards.
ATGCGTGACCTTGAGATAAGGGGCGCAGGCAATCTTCTGGGCGCTGAGCAGTCCGGCCACATGATAGATGTGGGCTATGATATGTACATGAAGCTTCTCAATGAGGCGGTGCTGGAAGCCAGAGGCATCGAAGTGCCCGCAAGAGCCGAGTGCTCTGCAGACCTTGCGGTTGCCGCAAACATTCCCGACAAGTACATCCCCTCCTCAGAACAGCGCATGGATATTTACCGCCGCATAGCAATGATTCGCACCGAGGAGGAGGCAGATGATCTGACCGATGAGCTCATCGACCGTTTTGGAGATCCTCCTCCGGGAGTCAATGCCCTCATCCATGTGGCACTGCTCCGCGGAGAGGCCGGCAATGCGGGGATCACCGATATTCTGCAGAAGCAGGGATACCTGCGCTTCACCGTCAAGGAATTTGACATGGAGAAGGTATCCGCACTCTATGCAAGACCTGAATACAAGGGCAGGCTGCGGGTGGAGGCAGGCTCTAAGCCCTGTTTAAGTCTCAGGATTCATACTAAGAACCGGGTAATAGACGAAGCGCGCCGATTTGCAGCCGATTGGGGCTCTAATGTAAAGAATTAATAAACAATTCCGGCTTCCCTTGCCTTGGCCGCTTTAAAATGTTATATTGCCATGGAACAAATGAAAGGATACAGGACGATGAAAAGAATTTTAGCACTTATTCTGGCATTGTGCATGGTATCTGCCTGCCTTATGGGCTGCAGCGGCGAAAGCACTGATGCCAATACTGTGGAAGCAAGCTCCACACCGGAAGTACAGGAAGAGAGCTCTGCTGCGGCAGATAGCGAGGCAGCTCAGGAGCCCATTGTAATTCTGGAAATGGATGTTGAGAAGCTCTATGCTCTCCATGACCCCGATGAGGTTGTCGCCACCGTGGACGGCAATGATGTGACCTGGGGCGAATATTTCTATATGATCTTCTATAACTACCAGTCTATGCTCAGCTACTTCAGCTCCATGGCAAGCTACTACGGCATTGCTATTGACTGGAATGAGCCAATTGGTGACGGCAGCGACGATACCTATGCAAGCTACATTCTTACCTGTGTTGAGGGCGACCTTATTACCCAGAATACCGTTCGGGGCTTTGCAAACAAGAACTCCGTTGAGCTGTCTCAGGAAAGCCTTGACGCCATAGCCGAGACCCTTAAGAGCAATGTGACCAGTCTCTGCGGCGAGGGTGCAACTGAGGAAGATTTCAATAACTACCTTGCCACTATCTATATGCCCCGCGAGGTGTATGATAATAACAACAGGCTCAACTACCTCTATCAGGACACCTTCACCAAGCTTTACGGCAATGACTCCGCCCTTGTCAGCGATGAGGACGCTGTCAAGTATCTTGAAGAAAACGGATACATGGCAGCCGACCATATTCTGCTGATGACCATTGATTCCACCACTCAGGAAACTCTGGATGAAGCCACTGTTGCCGAGAAGAAAGCCCAGGCAGAGGATATAGCAGCCCAGCTCAAGGCAATAAAGGACACCGATGAGCTGCTGAAGAAGTTTGCCGAGCTTAAGGAGCAGTATTCCGAAGACTCCGGCGCCGCATATTATCCTGATGGCTACACCTTTACCCCCGGCACCATGGTCACCGAGTTTGAGGATGCCTGTCTGGCGCTTGGCGATTATGAGGTTTCCGATATTGTAGAGAGCCCCTACGGCTACCATATTATTATGAGCAAGCCCCTGGATCCCGATGGAATCATTGAATTTACCAGCGGGGGCACCGCAATGACCGGCAGAAAGATGGCTGCCAACACCGCCTATGGTCTGTCTCTTGATGAGTATGCAGCCGGTGTTGAGATCACCTATGCAGAAGGCTTTGAGCGCCCCAATATGGAGGATTATTTCTAGTCCAACAACAGCTGTGATTGTTAGGCGCGATGAGACAAGAAAACACAGGCCTGATAAAGCGATATTTTGACCGGAAGCTTTGTTGTGAAAGCTTGGCAGACACAAAGTATGCCTGCGCTTCCACGCCTCGCCTCCGGCCAAAATCTCTGCTTTTCAGGTGCCAGGCAGTTTAAAAACAGAAAAATTCCGTTCCGGCAAAACGAAAAGCGCAGGGAATACTTGTGTGTATTTCCGAGCATTTTCGTGAAGTCGGGGCGGAATTTTTCATTTTTAAACCCTGTGGTTTCTTATCTCAACGCGCCTTTCACAGCTGTTTTTTTATTTTTCCTACTATATAAATAATCGGGACTGCAACAAAAGCAAATGTCAGATTGATTATCGGCACTATTTTCTCTGACCAGACATCAAGGCTCGCCGGTTCCGGTGCAACAAAAAGCCCGCATACAATTGAAGCTATACCGCAAAGGGGAATTATCCATCGGCCATTTTTCATTTCTGTCAGACGATGCTCCCCCGGTATCGGGCAAAATCCAAAAGCCAGCCTGAGGCAGTATTGGGCGCAGAACAAAGTCAGCGCCACAACAAGAAAATCCGGGAAAAGCCACAGGCTCACCATCAGTGCCTCCACCCGCTCAACGCTTCTGAAAATGACTATGCTGCGCACCAACGCAAAAAAAGGGCGGGAAAGTCTGGCGGTCAAATCAGGGCCGAAGCATCCTGTTATGGCCATGTTCAGAAACATCAGGATAAGCGCGGTAAAAACCAACCAAAGCGCATATGCTCCGAAGGGGCCTTTATGGCTTTTTACCATGCCTCCGAGAAAGCAGGCGGTATACAAAACACCCACGCAGACATTCACCGACGCCAAAGAAGCCTTGCACACCGGGAGCACATCAAAACTGCTGATGGGCAGCAGATTGCTCTTATCAAGCGACAGCAGCGCAAACAGCAGTATTATGAATAAAAAGCCCAAAACCACCGGCAGCACCAGCTTTGCGGTTCTGACAATAGTTCTTGCCGGGCACAGCGCCGCGATTATGCAGACAATTCCCAGACTTATGACAAAAAAGCAGGAGGAGGTATAGGGATAAATGGTGGTGATAAGCCTGTCGGCTCCGGTTCTCAGCACAAAGCCGGCATAAAATGTAAACCAGAATGCGAAAACGCAGAGATATATCCGGCCGGCTTTCGCACCCAGCACGGTCAGGCTTAATTCCGCCAGCCCCTGCCCTTCACTTGCTTTTGACATGAGCTCTGAGAGAAAATAAACATACACCAACAGCAGCGGCAGTGCCGCCGGAGCGGCCAGCCATGAGGCCCTGTCAGCCAGCTGTGCGGAACTTGCCGGAAACAGTCTGAGAGCCGGCACCAAAAAGCACATGGTGCACAGCGACAGCAGCTGATTTCTTGTAAAATAGTAATTGCTGTTCATTTACGCGTCCTTCACATCGTAGGTATGGCTTAGCTGCCCCTGAACAGAAATGCTCATTTCCAGCGAAGGCAGCAGGCAGGCAAAATCAGTGACAGTCTGCCTGAATCTTGTGGGGTCACCGAACTCCACCAGACTTCCAAGATTCATGAAATCTGCGCTGAGCCGTTTGGAAAGCTGGAGCACCGAGCTTATTCTTTTTGAAACCGCTGACTCCAGCTGGGCTATCAGGTGATCCTCATAGCGGGGGCTGTCCAGGTCTCCGCCCTGACCACTTATTTCCAGAACTGCTGCGCTGACCCTGGCCTGAATATCAAGCCCTGCAAGCTGCCCGTCCTCAGTCCATACCGGATTGAGTTTGGAGCTGCCGCTGTCAATTTCCAGTGTGACTGTATTGCCGTTGAGGTCTTCTACAAGGATGTCACTTATTCCCACTTTGTTCATCAGAAAATTCGCGCCCACCGCGTTTTCCCTGTCTATCAGCTGTACCAGAGAATAATTTTTGATGACGCCGTAGCCGTATACCGCGGCGGTGTTTTCGGTATCTGTCTCGGAAGCGGGGGCGTACTCCAACGCACAGACAAGGGCGCTGCCGTTTCTTTCAATATTTCTGATGATCTCCGCTGCGGTAAAAACATGACTTTCACCCCGGTCACTGAGACTTGACTGCACAGACTGCAAAACCTCGGATATGCCTTTTTTGCTGTTGCCCACTCCGTCCATAACCTCTCCGGCGGAAGCATTGGTCAGCACATACACCGGCAGATCAACCCTTATCTCCGAGGAATGGCAGATATAGGAGAGTATGCTCTCGATACCCTTTTGTGCGGCCTCATGGCCTATGAGTATATGATCTACATGGGCACAGAACAGGTCTTCCTCGCAGGAGTAGTTGCGTATACGCTGAAGGGCGGTGGAGATGGAGCTGCCTGATGAGCTCAGCACGGCGGGCGTATCCTGATCGTTCTTGCCGCCGGAGGAAGCAAGGCTGAGCCGAATACCGGCATCATCATAGTCCATGCCCATGGCCTGAATAATGCGCATCTGCTCCAGTTCTCTGTACTGAGCATATATGCTGCTGCCACAGCCGGACAAGAATAATGCCGATAATACAAATATAATAAGAAAGAAGAAATGTTTTTTTATTTTTGCCGCCTCCTGTCGTAGCCTTTCAGCAGAGGATCACGGAATTTATCAAGCTTTTTCGGGATCCGCACAAGAAGCCGGAAAAGTCCACCGGCATTACCGTCACTGAGAGGAGCGGTGTAGTTTACACCGAAGCTGTCCATGCTGGCCAGATGCAGCAGCACAAGGCAGCAGGCAAGCCCAACCCCGTAAAGCCCTGCGGCAATGGCTGAAAGCAGCAGCACAAAACGGAGCAGCCGCACAGCCGAGCCCATGTCCTGACTGGGCAGCGTGTAGCAGGCGATGCCGGATACAGCCACCACTATGATGGCGATGGGCGATACAAGCTGAGCCTCTACGGCGGACTGGCCGACAATAAGCGCACCGATGATAGAAACCGTATCGCCGATTGGATTCGGCAATCGCAATCCAGCCTCCTGCAGAAAGCCAAAAGCCAGCAGCAATCCGATAATCTCCAGGGCCGTTGAGAACGGCACATTCTGCTTTGCGTCAATTATGGACTGCAGCAGCTTCGTGGGTATCATCTCCTGGTGGTACATGGAAACAGCCACATACACAGCCGGCAGAAGTATACTCAAGCCCAGCGCCAGGTATCTCACCATGGTCAGCGAGGTAGAAACCAGGTAATTCATATTGCTGTCCCCGGTGACCTTCATAAACTCACCGAAGCTGACCGGCAGGACGAGGCCCACAGGTATGCCGTCGATCAGAACGCCAACCCGTCCATCCATAAGATACATGGCAAAGCGGTCGGGTCTTTCAGTGTGAATAAGCTGGGGAAAAGGAGAGCGGGGAAAGTCCACAATACTTTCTTCAACTGTGCCTACGGCCAAAAGGGCATCGACATCCAGCTCATCCAGACGGCGGGCAAGCTCTGCAATTACTTCCGTGTTTGCAAGGCCCTCCACATACATTACAGAAACCATTGTGTCGCTTTTTCGACCCAGCTTGCTTTCAAATAGCTTCAGCGACGGAGAGGAAATACGTCTGCGCACAAGGGAAGTGTTAATACGCAGGGTTTCAACAAAAGAATCCTTAGCTCCTTTTAGGGACTTTTCAAGTGTGGGTTCAGAAATACTTCTGACGCTGGTGCTTCGCACCTCAAAGCAGAGAGCCGCGTGCTCGTTGTCAAAAACAATGGCGCAAAGTCCGTGGCCAATGTCGGAAACAAGATCATCCATCTTTCTTCGACCCTTGACGGAATAACTGTAAACGGAGCCCTGTAAAATAAGACGAATACATTCTTTTTCATTTTTTGCTTTGCCGGCCCGCAGAACCTGTGTCAGGGGGCGGATGATATATTCGCCCACAAAACCACCGGCCACAACACCGTCCAGCCAGCAAACGTTCACAAAAATATCTCCCTCAAGACCCACATCGATCTTTCTCATTTCAAAGTCACTGCAGTTTGAATAAATTTTTTTCAGATTGTCAGAAGAAATTTCCTCAGGATATCTTGGATCCTTTTCAGGGTGAAAGCCAAAGCTGTATAAGAAATTATTGTACATATTGGGTAGTATACCCGGTTTAAAACACAATATTTAGAAATTGGAAAAAAGTCTTGAAAAATATTAAAAAAAGTGTTGACATTGGCTGGTTGTAGTGGTATATTAATCAAGCTCCGCACTGAGGCCGAAAGAAAGAGCTTCGAAAAAGCAGAAAAAAGTTTGAAAAAAGTTCTTG
>CAZYTE010000028.1:0-14449 GCA_964649425.1 uncultured Oscillospiraceae bacterium | reverse complement strand
CAGGACTTCCTGGTGGAGATAAGCGGGATCGAACCGCTGACCTCTTGAATGCCATTCAAGCGCTCTCCCAGCTGAGCTATACCCCCGTGAACAAGTGGTATAATAACAGAACCGTAATGCAATGTCAAGAACTTTTTTCAAGCCCCGGCTGCTTTGGCAGCCGGGGCTTAATCAAATTTACTTGTTGCAGTTTACAACGCCGTTTAGGGACTCCACATAAATCAGATCGAACTCGCCCTCAGTATCAAAATTCATGTAATCCACGCCGGCCAGAAGCTCTTCGGAAGCGGTCTCCTGATCGCCGGCATCCTTGACCCAGTAGAGCATCTCCACACCGTTGGGAACAGAAACCACTTTGCCGTCGACCAACAGCTCAACATTCAGCTCCTCGCCATCGCGGCTGGCCTGTACGCCGATGCTTTCCTTAGCCTGTTCAACAAGCGCGGCGGTGGCATCCTTGCCGAGGCGAAGCATTGCAGCGCCGGTGGTCAGGTATACAACGACAGCACCGTTTTCCTCACAGGCAGTAATGGTGCTGACGGGAACGGTGATGGAGTAGGAATTGACTTTGCTGTCAAAAGTACCGATGCCCACATCCTCTGCTTTGAACTCAAGAGCCCTCTGTTTAATGTAAGCATCTTCCCAGTTGTAGTTATACTGGGCAGCCATCTGCTTGCCAATCCAGTCAGGAATGGTGAGGCCAAGCTCATCACCGACTGCCTCAGCAGCCTTGGCGATGGTGATGCGAGTGCACAGACCTGCATCCTCATGGCGGAACTTGCTCACATACACATCCGGCAGTTCGGGGATAAGCTCATCCTTATAGCCGGTGCAGGCCTTCCCGTCCACCTTGCCGGTGCAGTAATAACGGAGAATACCGGTTTTGGCTTCAGTGGGGCAGAGAACAGTTTCACTTTTTCCGTAGTAATGCTCGTGGGAGGAAGCGCCGGCAATGCCGCCGGAAGTATCCGCATAAGCGGTGACAGAACCCAGAAGCATCATGACAGCCAGAACAAGAACAAACATTCGTCTTTTCATGATGAAAAACTCCTTTCAATATAGTTCACAGTATGTATTGTATATATCTATTATAACAATTGCAGGCAAAGCTGTAAACAATAAACTCCTATCAAATCGATAGGAGTTTATTAAGAATTATAAAGGCCAGGAGGGCAGCCAGCCCATAAGTGCTGTGCCCAGTTCATTGTTGATGGGAGCGCCGCTGAGAGCAGGATAGAATACCGCAAACAACAACACAGAAACAGCCGTAAACCCAAGACACATCGGAAGCCAGTTTTTTACATTCTGCCGCAGAATATCAAACACATAAGCCACCGCCAGCACAAGGAAAACAGAAGCGGCAAAATAATGATATTCAAATGTGACGCGGTCAATGAACATCCAGGGCAGCACCTGAGCTGCGTATCCAATGAGAATAAAGGAAGCGGTTTTATTCTTCCTGCCGATGGCGGCGTACAGCAGCACAAACAAAAACAGAAAACCACCCCAGCACAGAGCGGGGTTCAGGAAAGCCGCGATGGAGGAACGGCTGCCGTCATCAAAATACTCAAGGTAATACAGAATGGGTCTGATATTCAGCATCCACTGATACCAGCGGGATGAATACGGGTGTTCGGCAGTGACTCCGGCATGGTAGGAGAACATGAACTCCTGATTGTCCAAAACGATCCGCGTGTACCTGCTGCTGAAAGGCAGGCAGCCCTCGGCATTGCCGTAGGGAATATAGCTGAGATAGTATATAAGGCCGGGCAGGAAAAGGAAGAAAACCAGACAAAATCCGATATTCTTCAGCAAAGGCCTGATGTCACGCTTTTCCCGGAGAAGCTTACGCACCCAGTGCAGCAGCCACAGCACAGCAAGACCGGCCCCGGCATAGAGACAGGTCCATTTACTGGCGGCACCCAGACCAAAGCTGATGCCGCTCAGGGCAAGACAGAGCTTGTTTTCCTCAGTGAGATAACGGTACATAAAGTAGTACATCAGCAAAATGAAGAATACCGCATAACTGTCAATGGTAGCGATACGGGTCTGAGAAAAGTGCATGAAATCGGATGCGAAAACAAGGCTGCCCAAAGCAGGCACCCAGATACCGCCGAAAAGCTTACGGAGAAAGGCGTACATCACAGGGAGCATAAGGACTCCGCACAGGGTACCCATAAAGCGCCAGCCGAAAGGCGTCATGCCGAAAAGCTGTATTCCGATACTGAGAATTATCTTGCCCAGCGGGGGGTGACTGATTTCATAAGGCCAGATGTCGTTGAGGTGCTCCCAGGCGGTGCGGGCGTGGTAGATCTCATCAAAATAGCTGGAGTTCATGAAATTTGAGCTGAGGACAACTTTTTCCTGCTCATCACAGACGGCGGGGGAGCCGCAGCTGACGGAGATCAAAGCGCCCTCAGCATCCAGAAAGGCGGCTTCGCCCAGCCATGGGTTTCCGGAAACTCCGCTTATCTCAACGGCGGTAACAGGCGAATCTGTTGCAACTTCAAGGCTCTGCCAGCAGAGGACCTCAGTATGACCCTGACGGAAGCTGTCGGTGATGGAATTGCCAAACTGATCGTAGTAGACTATATCGTAGTCACCTATGCCCACGCCGGGAAAAAGCATAAAGCGGTCAATGGTCTGGGGCTCATCAAGCTCAATGATCACGGTGTTTCCCTGCATATCGGTGAAGCTTTCGGGGCTTTCGGTATTGCCCAGATTGAAAAAGGCCACAAAAGCATAGACCAAAGTTATGACCAGAATGGGCAGGGAAGCCCTGAGCCCGCCCTTTTCCTTCCGGTCAAGGCCGAATTGGGGCAGCCTGCAGCGGCGCAGGTCGGGCAGAGCCATGAGAAATATAACAAGCAGCAGAGCTGCTGCAATTGGCAGAGAATATTCGGCAATAAACATCATTTCAGAATGTCTATAAGCTCCTTTACAGAAGGAAGAATGTAGTCAGGCTTTCTCCCGGCGGCCTCCACCATAGCCATGTCGGTCTCGCCGGAGAGCACCAGAACGGATACGGAGCCCGCATTCTGGGCAACGGCAATGTCGGTATAAAGTCTGTCACCCACGGCACAGATCTTATCATTGGGAACACCTGTCATGGCGGAGATAACATCGATCATATTGCGGTTGGGCTTGCCGATGTAGTTGGGCTCTCTGCCGCTGGAGGCGGTGAGCAGGGCGCAAATACTGCCGCAGTCGGGCAGGACCTCATCATTGGGCATGGGACACACCCAGTCGGGGTTGGCGGCAATAAAGGCTGCGCCGCGGCGCAGGAAGCGGCAGGCCTTGTTCAGCTTTTCGTAGACAAGCTCGGTGTCAAAGCCCACAACAACCACATCCGCATCCTCCTCCACCAGATCGATGCCGTAGCTTATAAGCTCACGGCGGAAGGCGGCGGTGCCCACAAGGTAGACTTTTGCGCCCTTATGACGCTGATTGAGATACATTCCGGTGGCCATGCCGGAGGTAAAAACATTTTCACGCTCACAGGGGAAGCCAAGCTTATGCAGGCGGTGGATATAGTCTTCCCCGGCCCGGGAGGAATTATTTGTCAGGTATATATACTTTTTTCCCAGAGCGGGCATGCTCTCCATCAGCTCCACGGCACCGGGGTATACCTCATCACCCAGATAGAGGGTGCCGTCCATATCAAAGAGGAAGAGCTCCACAGACTTGAGTTTATCGTAGTTCATCGCAGAAATTTCCTTTCACGAAAGTGATACAATAATACATTGCAAAGCTAAAAAATGCAATAGTACATAAACCGCTCCCATTGGAGCGGTTTACATAATTATTTAAACTCTCTTAGCTTGTCGGCAATGCGCTGTTTGACAATATCGGATATCTGAGCAGTGCTCAGGTCTTTGTAATCTTCATAATACAAAGGCTCAAGGAAATGCACCTGAGTTTTGGGCGGCAGCAGCGTCCAACTGTTGTAGACCTTGTAGCTGTCCACCAGCGCCACGGGTACAATGGGTGCTTCTGCCTTTACCGCGGCTTTGAAGCAGCCGGGCCTGAAATCCCATAGACTGTTGTGCTTATCATCTGAATAGGTACCCTCGGGGAAGATGATATAGCGGCGGCCATCCTTTACCTCTTCAGCCACCTGATTGATAACCTTCAGCGCCTGGCGGGCGTTCTCCACATCCATGCGCTTGCCGCGGAGCATATCAATTATCTCGCTGACCAGCACGAAATAGGACCGCTCCCTGTCTATAACGACAGAAAGGGCCTTTTCGTGGACAGAGACGATGCCGTAGGCATCGTATTTAGCCTGATGGTTAGGGTAGAGCACATAGCCGCCGCTCTGAGGCAGCTTCTCGGCACCGAAACAATCGGTTTTGATTTTGCCGGTTTTTTGCATCAGGGAAACTATGTAGCGCACATAGTCGTACGAATCCTGCTCCGAATATAGATCGGGCCGGTCCGAGATACGGTGCAGGGTCTCCAATATCTTCGGCAGACGGCCCAAATTCATTAAAATTGTATAGCTCATTCTCCACATTCCGGGGTATACGCCTCTCTTTCCGGAATGATTATAGCACATTCTGCCGCTGTCGATTATGAATAAACTATGAAAAAACCACCCGGCGGCAAACCGGGTGGAAAATGATTTTAGAGGGCAATGTCGTGAAAACTGTCAAACTTGCTGCCTCTGCGGCGGAAAGCAAGAGGAGTGGTTCCGGTGTAACGCTTGAAAACCTTGATGAAATAGCTGGCATCGGTGTAGCCCAGCATCTCGGCGATGGCGTTGATGCTCTTGTTGCCGGTTTTCAGCATTTCCACGGCCTTTTCAACCTTGATGCGGTTTACATAACTTACGAAGTTCTCATCCATGGTCTTGCGGAAGCTGCGGGAGAAATAACTGGGGCTGAGACCGGTGAGGCGGCTCATCTCCTCGATGCTGGGGACCTTATCCAGATTCTCGTGGATATACTCCAGTGCGGGGCGCAGTTTCTCGGGGATCTTTCTTTGTTTTTCAACAGGGCTTACTGTTGTGGGAGTGAACATAGTAACCGCAACCTTTCATACTTATCGCGGTTATTATAGCATAATTTTCGGCGTTGTGAAGAGGAAAATTAAAAAAATCCGTTAATTTTTGGAAAAAATAACGGATTTTTTGGCATAAAATGTAAGAAAATGGAAATTAATAGTAAATTGGACGCGGTAAACGTTCATTTACCAAAACCTTGCCGAAGCAGACGCAGCTGCGGCTGCTGTCTCTGGGGATAACGATGTTGGCGTCCTGCCGCTTTTCATTTGCTGAGAGCAGGTAGAGCGTGCCGGAATAATCCACGCACCACTGCTTGCAGAAAACATTGCCGTCCACAAAGAAGATACCCACATCAAATTCGTTCAAAGGGCTGTCCCGGCGGACATAGACAAGATCACCGTCATGAATGTAAGGCTCCATGCTGTCACCGGAGATGCTGATGCAGAAGTCGGCTCCGGCGGGAATGGAGCTGTTCCATTCCATGAGCTCATAATCCTCGCCCTCGATGGGGGAGGCGTAGCCTGCGGCAGAGGGGACAATGTAGTGCTTGATATAGCGGACGGGAGAGGGCTCTGCCGCCTGAAACTCAGGCTTTTCCAGAAGCTTTTCCCCGTATTCCATAAGCTCATTCTGCCCCTGCTCGTTAAGCTGCTCAAAGAGCCTCACAATGGGCTTTTCTTCGGCGGAGAACAGGGGGACGATCTCAGCTTTTTCAGGCTCGATAAGCTCGGAGCTGCTGACGGCAAAATACCGGGCCAGCTGCTCTACTTTATCCATGCGGGGCATCTGAGTGCCCTTGCAGTAGGCGGAGACAGTGGAGCGGCTCACATCCAGCATACGGGCAAGGTCTGCCTGCTTCAGGCCGCTTTCGGCCATGAAGCGCTGAAGATTGCGGGCAAATATGCTTTTGTCATAATGAATGTCAGACATCGGCTTACCTCTGGTCGTACTGTTTGACTTCCACGCTTTCGTTTTCAAAATCAATAAAGATCTGGAAGGCGTAGTTCTCCTCGCTGGTGTCCCAGACTTCCACAAAGCAGGGCTTAACTTTTATAAGTATTTCGCTGTCCTCGTGGGAATACTTGTTATAGCTGCCCCAGAGATGCTTTTTATACAGCTCTTCAAAGCGGCGGCCGGGCTCGTCCACCACAAGGCCGCGGTTTTCCGCGATGCCCTCGACCTGAACACCGTTCCAGCACATGGCCACCCTGGGGTTTCTCAGCAGATGGGCGGTCTTGCGGAAGTTCATATCGGTCTTGAACCAGATGGCCTCATCATAAAACAGGCAGCTCACATTGCGCACCATTGGACTGTCGCCATAGGCGGTAGCGAGGGCCATTATCCTGGAAGTACCGAGCTTTTCGAACATTATCTCAACGGCCTGCCGGAAGCTGAGGTTTTTGTCTGCACTGAAGTCCATGGAATAATCCTCCTACTGAATGAGTTTTTTGAGCGGTATGCTGATTTTTTTGTACAGCAGTATGGTCAGAAGGCTCTGGATGGTTCTGGAGACGATATTAAAAGGCACAATGGAAAAGGCCACCATGGTGGGCACATCCTTGATCCAGGGGTTTGCGGCGGAGCACATGGCAACGATGCCGTCCCAGTCCATGCCGTAGAGCCTGATGTAGAAAGGCAGGATCATGTACAGATTCGTAATGACTGCCAATACGATGCTGAGGACCGAGCCTATGACAAGGCCGATGATGGCAGCTTTCTTGGTGCGGCGGCGGCGGTAATAGATAACGGCCGGCAGCACAAAGCTGATGGAGAGGATAAGGTTCTGAAGCTCACCTGTCATCATGGATACGCTGCCCTTGAAAACGATCTTCAAAAGGAGCTTTACGCAGATGATCTCAATGGCGCCGAGAGGGCCAAGAATGAAGCCGCCGATAAGCTCGGGCAGAGCCGCCAGATCCAGCTCTGCAAAGGGGGAGAGGACGGGGATGGAGAAGCTGAAGTACATCAGTACAAAAGCCACCGCTCCCATCATCGCCGCCATGGAAAGACGGCGCACGGAATTGTTTTTCATGTTTTAGCCTCCAACAAAAAATTTCCCAAAGCCATATACAGCCTCAGGAAACAATATGCGGACAGCCGCAGCATGTTCAGTCTTTTACCATCCGGACTATACCGTCGGTTCCGGAATCACACCGGATCAACCAGCCCCGAAGGGGGAGGCTCATGGACTATACCATCGGTCGGGAATTTCACCCTGCCCCAAAGACCGTATTCAACTTTAAGCCAATTTTAATATACATAAGCCATTGTGTCAAGTCACTTGCGCCAAATAGCATGATGTGCTATAATTACTCAGATTAATGTTAAAGTAGGGATTACTATGGATATAAATGTTCTCAGAAACTACGCGGAGCTTATTGCCCGCAGCGGCCTTGCCATTATGCCCGGGCAGTATGTGGTGATCCGCACCGCTCCCGAGCAGCTGGAGTTTCTGGAGCTGCTGGTTGAGGAGTGCTACAGGGCCGGCGCCGGAAAGGTCATTGTTGAGTGGCGCTACCAGCCCCTGACCTGCATGGCAGTGAAGTATGAGGATGATAAGACCCTGGGCACAGTCACAAGCTACGAAGAAGAGATGCTGAAGTTTAAAACCGAGCATCTGCCCGCAAGTATCTACCTCTGCTCCGAGGACCCTGACGGTCTCAACGGTATAGATCAGGACAAGTGGTCCAAAGCCCGGCAGGAACGCTACAAGATCACCAGACCTTACAGCGACGCAATGGAGAACAAGTACCAGTGGTGCGTCGCGGCGGTTCCCGGTGTGAAATGGGCGAGAAAGGTGTTCCCCGGTGTCAGCGATGCTGAGGCTGTTGAAAAGCTGTGGCAGGCCATCATCTCCTGCTCAAGAGCGGAGAAAGACCCCATAGATGCATGGAAAAAGCACTCAGCCGATCTCCATGAGCGCTGCCGCTGGCTTAACTCCCTCAATCTTGTCAGACTTGAATATAAGAGCGAAAGCAGCGGCACCGATTTATCCGTGGGGCTCATGCCCCAGATGCTCTTCTGCGGCGGTTCGGAGAAGCTTTCGGGTCACGAAGATGTTTATTTCAACGCCAACATCCCCTCCGAGGAGGTGTTCACCACTCCCAGAGCCGGCGATGCGGAGGGTGTGGTCTGTTCCACCATGCCTCTTTCCTACCGGGGCGTGCTGATCGAGAATTTCAGCCTGCGCTTTGAAAAGGGCAGAGTGGTTGAAGCCCACGCCGAGAAGAACGAGGAGGCCCTCAAGCTGATGCTGAATATGGACGAGGGCGCTTCCATGCTGGGTGAGTGTGCTTTCGTTCCGTGGGACAGCCCCATAAGAGAGAGCGGTATCCTTTTCTACGAGACCTTGTTTGATGAAAACGCATCCTGCCATCTGGCGCTGGGAGCGGGCTACTCCAGCTGCCTGAAGGATTTTGAAAAGTACAGTGTTGTTGAGGCCCGTGAGCTTGGCGTCAACGACTCCATGATCCATGAGGACTTTATGATCGGCGCTCCCGATCTGTCTGTTGTCGGCATCTGTGCTGACGGCAGCAGAGTTCAGATATTCAGGGACGGTAACTGGGCCGACTAAGAAAGAAGGTGCAGCAAGTGAAAAAAGAAAAAGTAAGGTTTTATGTTGAAAAACAGAGCAAGCTTGTGCAGTCGGCAGTTGTGCTGATGCTGCTTTCGGCAGTGTTCAGACTGCTGGGCTGCTGGAACGGATTTTCCGACAAGTTTTTCGCCATCACCCAGATCGCTCTGCCTTTAAGCTGCAATCTGCTGTTTATCCTTATCCTGATGACCATGGGCAAGCGCTTTTTCAGCCTGACCTCGGTTCCGGTGGTGCTGGGTGTGATATTCTTTATCATCAAGGCCACCGGCTTTGAAAGCTGGGTACATATGCTGCTGTGCATACTGCTGTATGTGGTTATAGCTCTTGTGTGGTGCGCCACGGTCTATGGCGTCATCCCCACCAAGTGGCCTCTGGTGCCTCTGTTTGCCCTGCCTTTCCTATACCATGTGTGCATCGAGGATGTGGCAAGACTTAGGGACACTGTCAACCCCATCAGCTTTGCCGAGGGTATGCAGGAGATGAGCGTGCTTTGCATCATGCTTGCGCTGCTGTGCACCGCTCTGGCCATGAAGAAGAAAAAGCCCGCCCCCATCGAGGAGCAGGATCTGCCCAAAATGAAGGACCCCAAGCCCATTATGCCGGGAACCGCGTCTGCTTGCGCCCCATGCGCTGAGCCTGCGGAAAACGCCCCGGCAGCTGAAATTACAGAAACAGAAATCAAAGAGTAAATATCAGAAACAGGAGACCGATATGAGCCAAAAAGCCCCGGGAGGCACCCACGCTGCGGAGAAAAAGTCCAATACCGGACGGCACGCAGCAGTGGCGGAGCCTGTGAGCAAAAAGCGAATATTGTCCAAAAAAGTCATGGCCTATCTGGTGCTGTGCCTGGCCGCGGTGTTTATCATGATCATATCTGCCGTTTTGATCCTCAATTCTGCCGAGCAGAAAAGCTATGAGGACAGGATGAGCAGCGCCGGAGAGTGCTTCCAGCGCCAGGCGTATGAGGATGCTCTCCACTATCTGCGCGCCGCCGCCGAGATCAACAGCAGTGAGGACTGCCTTATGATGATGGCAGACTGCTATGACAGGCTGGGAAACTATGACAAGGCCCTGGAAACCCTTCGTTCCATGGATACGAGCAAGACTGCTGTAAGCCGCAAGATCGCCTCCATAGAGCAGAAACGGGCTCTGCTCAGCCAGGTGGAGAAGGTCAGCATCGCGGGCAGGGAGTATTCCGCCGCAAGCACTGCCCTCGCTCTGGATGGCCTTGGCATTACTGACGCAAACCTCCCCGAGATCCTGCAGCTTTACGCATTGCAGAACCTTTCTCTGGCGGATAATCAGATAAGTGATATTCAGGTGCTGAGCAGCCTCGGAGGCCTGGCTACTCTGAATCTCAGTTCAAACAATATAAGCGATATATCGTCCATCGCGGCCCTCACTTCACTGAGGACCCTGTATCTGGACAATAACCCCATCAGTGATCTCAGCCCCCTGTATTCCCTCACCGGCCTTGCGAACCTGAGCATCAAGGGGATAGAGATAACCGAAAATGAGCTGGCGGCGCTCTCGGAGGCTCTGCCCGGCTGCGCCATCCACAGTGAAACCGCCATTGAGGATGTGTTGGATATTACTATGGGCGGCCTGACATTTAAATCCAATGTCACAGAGCTTGATCTCAGCGGCCAGAATCTGAGCGATATCTCCGCTCTGACCGCCTGCACCGATCTTAGGAGGCTGAATCTGGCCGGAAATCAGCTTACAGACCTGAGCCCGCTTATGAATCTGCCCAATATCGAGTGGCTGAATATTTCCGATAACAGCATCAGCGACCTGCGCCCCATCATGGGCCTGAGCTCCCTGCGCTATGTGAATGCCAGCCGCAACTACATAAGTGACACCGCCGCCGTCGGCACAATGACGGGACTTACGGAACTGTACTTGTCCTACAACGAGATAAAAGACTTTTCCGGCCTTCGCAACCTGACAAACCTGAAGACCCTCAGCGTCAAGGACACCGGCCTCAATGATGACGCTTTGGGCTACATGACTTATCTCAGGGGTCTGACCAGACTGGAGATAGACGATAACTATGCCATCTCCGGAGAGGCTGTGGACGATATGATGAGGATCCTTGAGGGCTGTGTGCTCAGCCACTCCACTTTGGTATACTCCATGGATGTGGAGGGATATAAGGTGAGGACCGACACGGTGGAGCTGGACCTGTCTGCCCGGGGAATAAGCGATATCTCCGGCCTTGGCAATGTGGGCAGCCTGCAGAAGCTGAATCTCAGTCAAAACAGCATTTCCAATATATATATCTTTGAACATACCAACAGCCGCTTCTCGCTGAAGGAGCTGTATCTGGGCAATAATGCCATAGTGGACCTCACGCCTGTGGCCAGCGTCTTTAACCTTGAGATTCTGGATCTCAGCGGAAATATGATCAATTCCGTCCAGCCGCTGATGGGCCTGCAGTCTCTGCGGCAGCTCTACATTCAGGGCAATATGCTCACTGAGGAACAGATCTATGAATTGCAGACAGCACTGCCCGACTGCAACATCATCTGGCAATAATTTAATTGTAGGGGCGAGCATTGCTCGCCCTTTTTCGACGGAGAAGAAAATGAAGAAAATCATGTGCATGCTTCTTGCTCTCAGCCTGCTTCTGTGCGGCTGCGCCAAAGAGGAGCAGAGCCGGGATTCCGTGTCCCTGTGGTACATTCAGGGGCAGGAGCCGGAGGGACTGGAAGAACTTGTAAATGAATACAATAAGAGCCTGAGCGCAGGGCTTCTGCCGGTGAGTTTGAGGGGCTTTGCCCATGAGCAGGCGCTGGCAGCAGCCTTTGACCTGAGAGCCCCTGATCTGCTGCTTTGCTACCACACAAAGGCCGGCCAGCTGTATGAGCAGGAGCTTTTGACCGACTGCAAGCCAAAGCAGGTCCAATACGGCGGCGCCCTGCCTGAAAGTCCGGACTATATCGGCAAAAGCTTTTTTCCGCTGGGCACTCAGGTTCAGCTTCTGACGGTAAGCTCGGATGCTTTCGATAAATCCAATTTTTCAGATCTGGAGAGCTTTTGCCGGGCAGCCATTGCTTACAGCGAAGAAAATTCTGCTCCTGCATTCACCGCGGATGACTTTTCCGCCCTGTTCTGCCATGCCCTGCTGAGCCTTGACACAGAGTTTCACGCGGAGCTTTCGGCAGACAAAAACAAAGATGTATTCAAATATGTATATAACCTGCTGATCGAGTCCGTGCTTGAGGGGGCCATGCTGTCAACGGAGTATTCCGCCGCGGATGTGCTTCTGGGCTCTGAGCTTCCCTGCGCGTTTGCAAGCTCACAGGAGCTGGCCCAAAAGCAGCATGAGCTGCAGGTCTATCCTGAACCTGCCTTTAAAAGCAGCCTGAAATACCCGGGCCTTTGCCTTGGCCTGGCTGTAACGGCGGGGGAGGGCAGAAGTCTGGCGAGTATAGAAAGCTTTTTGAATTATGTAAACCAAGCTGAGATAAACAGCAGTCTTGCCCTTGCGGCGGGTCTTGTGCCTGCGGTGCCGGATATGAGGCAGAGTGACAGCTCTTTGGAAAACTGCCTAATGGAGATAGGGGCCTACTATGAGCTCTATCTGCCCGGGGCGGACTCGGATTATATGAAAAACCGCCTCAGATTCGAGGCGGCCTTCAGGAACACTGTAAACAGACTTTATTAATGCGTATATGTATTGATGTACTCCGGGCGCAGCTTGGAGTACATTAATTTTTGCCTGTGATAAAGGCCGAAATTGCCGGAGAGCACATAGCTGACGGCTGCGGCTATGGCAAAGTAGCGCAGATTGCCGCCGCCGAACATCTCAAGGCCCAGCAGGATAGTGCTGATGGGGCAGTTGAGGCAGCCGCAGAACATGGACAGCATTCCGATGGCGGCGCCGAAGCCGGGGGGCAAGCCAAGCAGGGAGCCCAGTGTGCAGCCAAGAGTGGCTCCTATGAACAGGGAGGGCACTATCTCGCCGCCCTTGTAGCCGAAGGCCATGGTCAGGGTGGTGAAGATGATTTTCCAGATAAATGCCTCGGGCTTTGCGATTCCCGCAAGAGCGTTTTCAATTACCGCCATGCCTGTGCCGTTATAGTCTCCGCTGCCTTCTATCCATGTGAGCAGCGCTACGGCAAAACCCGCCAGCGCTATGCGCAGATAGGGGTTTGGAATTTTCCTTTCACCTATGCGGTGGGCATGAGAGAGGCTCAGACAGAACAAAATGCTTACCACGGCGGCCACTGCCGCAATAAGTGCGGCGCCGCCTGCATATCCGGCGGTAAATTCCGGTACCGCAAGAGAGAAGTGCTCTCCCGGCGCGCCAAGGTTTTTGCTGACAATGGATGCCACAAGGCCCGCAGCGAGGCATGGCACAAAGGCTGAAAAGTGGAGAATGCCCACGCTGATAACTTCCATGGAGAATACCGCGGCAGTTACAGGTGTTCCGAACAGTGCCGCAAATACAGCGCTCATGCCGGTCATTACCATGATGTGGCTGTCCTTCTCGTTCTGATGCATGAGCCCCGCAATATCCCTGCCCAGACTGCCGCCCATCTGCAGGGCAGCGCCCTCCCTGCCGGCAGAGCCGCCGAAGAAGTGGCTGAGCACCGTACCTATAAAAATAAGGGGTGCGGTGGAAAAGCCGATGTCATTGTGCTCACGCACCGCAACAAGAATACCATTGGTGTCCGTAGGGTGCAGTCCCCGCAGTCTGTAAATGAAAACTATCAGCAGACCCGCCAAAGGCAGCAGCCAGACTATCCAACTGTGGGCCAGCCTTATTTCAGTTGCAAAATGAATGCTGTGGCTGAAAAGCGCGCCGATAAAACCGCCGGCTATACCCAGCGTCATACCCATCACAGTCCACTTACCAAAGAACTTTATATACTCCTCTGCAATGCGCAGTTTTTCTTTCATCTCAATCACCTTGGGGGATTGTATACCTGCTAATAAAAATTTGCAAGAAAAATAAAAAAGCACTTTACAAGTGCGGATAAGTGTGTTATATTCAAATTACAAAAATAAGAATGATTCTTAATTTTGGGGAGTAGCCTATGGAAGCTAAAAGAAACAACAGCAAAAAGCGCAGGGCCATACTTGAGGCGCTTGCCTCGGTCACGGATCACCCTACCGCCGAGACCATTTTCAACATGCTCAAGGATGAGTTCCCGGAGCTCAGCCTGGGCACTGTTTACAGAAATCTTGGTATTCTGGCCGATGAAGGCCAGGTGGTGAGAGTGGCCCATGTGTCCGGGCAGGAACGCTACGATGCCAGAACAGAGTCTCACGCGCATTTCATCTGCCGCAATTGCGGCAGGGTAATGGATGTGGAACTGCCTGACACCGTCAGCGAAATGTATTCCGGCATCGAGCAGAGCCTCGGCTGCTGCGCGGAACATCACAGCCTGAGCTTTACCGGGCTGTGCAGCGAATGTAAGCAAAATCAATAGGATTATAACAAAACAAAAATTATTCAGGAGGATTTGATTATGAAGAAGTGGGTATGTCCTGTATGCGGTCTGGTTCATGAGGGAGACACTCCCCCCGAGTTTTGCCCCCAGTGCAAGATCCCCGGCGAAAAGTTTGTAGAGCAGGCAGCTGACAGAAGCTGGGCTGCAGAGCATATTGTAGGTGTCGGCAAGCAGTTTGGTGAGGATGTTCCTCAGGAAGTACGGGATGAGATCATTGCAGGTCTGCGCGCAAACTTCGAGGGTGAGTGCTGCGAGGTAGGTATGTACCTGGCAATGGCAAGAGTTGCTCACCGCGAGGGTTATCCCGAAATCGGAATGTACTGGGAGAAGGCAGGTCTTGAGGAGGCTGAGCACGCTGCCAAGTTTGCAGAGCTGCTGGGTGAGGTC
>CAZYTE010000027.1:0-14760 GCA_964649425.1 uncultured Oscillospiraceae bacterium | reverse complement strand
TTCATAACACCGTTGCCGGTGCCGCCTGCTGCGTGGTAGATAACGTCAGCGCCCTTGGTGATCATGTCCTTGGCTGCGGTGTTGCCGCCTGCAACGTCACCGAAGTTGTTGGCATTGTACTGCAGAACGGTAGCGTCGGGGCAAACCTCGAGAACGCCTGCGATGTAGCCAACGCCGAACTTATTCATGGGATCGGAAACCATGCCCTGAACATAGCCGACGGTCTTGCTCTCGGTAACAGAACCGGCAACCAGACCTACCAGGTAGGAAGCCTGCTCCTGAGCGAACATCAGGCAGGCAACATTGGGCAGATCCTTGCAGGTGTCATCATCGATGATTGCGAACTTCTGGTCGGGGTTAGCCTGAGCAGCTTCCATGGTGGCGCTGGCCAGCATGTAGCCAACGGAGATGATCAGGTCGTAGCCCTCGTCGATGAAGGTGTTGATGTTGGTCTGGTAGTCAGCGTCGGTCTTGGACTCCAGATACTTTACCTCGAAAACATTGGTGTCCAGAGCCTGCAGGCCTTCCCAGGAGGTCTGGTTGAAGGATCTGTCATTTACGCCGCCGACATCGGTAACCATGCCGATCTTGATCTTGTCGGAACCGGTGTTGCTGGAGCCGCAAGCGCACAGAGAGAATACCATGCACAGAGCCAGAACAAGTGCGAGAATCTTTTTCATGTCTTTTCCTCCGTAAAAATTTTTACAGTTTTTCGGGTGCCGTCCAAAGCACCACTTGTCATCTGTATTATAGCAGGCTATTTTCCCTAAATCAAGAACTATAATCCTGATCGGGAAAAGTTTTCCACAGTTAAAATTAAGTTTCGCCCGATTGATTGAATGAATATTCTAATTCTTTTTCTTATTCTTTTTCTTATTCTTTTTCTTTCTCTTCTTCTATAGCGGGACATCCCGGACATGTCCCTTTTTTGTCCCGGGACAAGTCACGCACATGTCACGCTATTTGTTTGCCATCTTAACCGCGGTATCCAGAGCGATCTCCATCATCTGCTTGAAGCCGGTCTGTCTTGCCTCGGAGGAGAGCTTTTCCTCGCGATAGATATGGTCGGAAACGGTGCAGATACAAAGAGCCCGCTTGCCTGCGTAGGCAGCGTTTGCGTAGAGGGCAGCGCCCTCCATTTCCGTTGACAGCACGCCCATGCGCTTCCACTTGTCAAGGCTGTCGTCACCCTCCACGCCGTAGAAATTGTCGGAGGAGAGGATGTTGCCCACTTTAAGCTCCACGCCGTGCTCCCTTGCGGTTTCAACGGCGGCCGAGAGCAGAGTGAAGTCCGCAATGGGGGCAAAGCTGCCGCTGACGCCGAACTGGTTGATATAATTGGAGTTTGTGCAGGCGGCCTGACCGGCAACAATGTCCATCAGCTTCAGCTCGTCCTGCAAAGCTCCCGCGGAGCCGATGCGGATTATATTGTCCACATCGTAGAAATTATAAAGCTCCCAGCTGTAAATTCCGATGGCCGGCATACCCATGCCGGAGGCCATCACCGTTACGGGAACGCCCTTCCATGTGCCGGTGTAGCCGTTGACGCCGCGGACGCCGTTTACCAGCACCGGGTCTGTGAGAAAGGTCTCGGCAATGAATTTGGAGCGCAGAGGGTCGCCGGGCATGAGGACGGTTTTTGCGATCTGTTCCTTTTTGGCTTCAATATGGGGAGTGGGAATAGACATTTTTTTGCCTCCTTTTTGAATTATTTTTCAAAAAATATTCGCAGCTTTTTTATTTATATCTCAATTATATATGCAAAAACGCAAAAGTCAAATTGAAACGGCTCGCTTCATGTGTTATTATGGCTGTCAGGGAGATGATAGAATGAGCAAGGTAATGGTAATCGGCATCGCCGGCGGCACCGGCAGCGGCAAGACCACCATAACAAAAAAGCTGCTTAATCGCTTCGGAAACGATATTTCCATCATAAAGCATGATAATTACTACAAGGCTCACCACAGCATGAGCTATGAGGAGCGGGCAAATCTCAACTATGACCACCCGGACGCCTTTGACACCCATCTTCTGGTGGAGGCTCTGGCCGAGCTTAAAAGGGGCAAAAGCATTTCCTGCCCGGTGTATGACTACACCATCCACGACCGCTCCGACAAAACCATCACCATCCACCCCGCAAAGGTCATTGTGGTTGAGGGCATACTTATATTTCAGGACAAGGCCCTGTGTGAGCAGATGGATATCAAGATATTCGTGGACACCGACGCGGATGTGCGTATTCTCCGCCGCATAGTCAGAGATGTCCGGGACAGAGGCCGCAGCCTTGAAAGCGTTGTGAACCAGTATCTTGCAACCGTCAAGCCCATGCATGAGCAGTTTGTCGAGCCCAGCAAGCGCAATGCCGACATCATTATTCCCGAGGGCGGGCACAATTCAGTTGCCATGGACATGGTCACCGAGCGGGTCAGAGCGCATCTTAAAGGAGATTAGCCTAAGCGATATAGTCCGAACCCGTTTCTGAACGCATATAGTTTGATGCTGCGTCGTTGCCATCTTTTGATGGGTTACGACACATCTGCAAGATGTCGCCTGGCATCATCTGCCTATACGCGCTCAGAAATCGAAGACTCCACAGGAGAGGATTTTCGCTTCAGGCGAACTTGAATGATGCAGGTGGGCTGACGCCCATCAAAGAATGAAAGGAAGGATGAAGCGAAAATACTCCCGGTGGAGCGGGTTTGTATTATATCGCTTAGGCTACAATGGCGAAATTGTACTTCAAATACGGAGCCATGGGCTCCTCCAAGTCAGCTCAGGCTCTCATAACCAAGTTCAACTATGAGGAGCTGGGTATGTCTGTCTGGCTCATAAAGCCCAGCACCGACACCAGGGACGGCGCTGATATTATCCGAAGCCGCATCGGTCTGGAGAGCAGAGCGCAGATAATCTGCCCCGGTGATGATATCATTGAGGAATACAAAAAGGCCGGCGAGCACACCGTTATAATCGCCGACGAGGCCCAGTTCTTCACCCCGGAGCAGATCGATCAGCTTCGAACTCTGGTGGACGAAAAGGATCTGCCGGTGCTCTGCTTCGGCCTGCGCACCGACTTTTTGACCCATTGCTTCCCCGGCTCTCTCAGGCTCATGGAGCTGGCCGATTCCATTACGGAGATCAAAACCGTCTGCGCCTGCGGCAGAAAGGCAACGGTCAACGCCAGAATCGACGGCGAGGGCAGGGTCATCACCGAGGGCTCTCAGGTATTTCTGGGCGGCAATGACAGCTATGTCGCCATGTGCCACCGCTGCTGGAAAAAGAAAATCAAAGAGCAGAACTGAAAATTGATCCCTTTGCCTGTGGCAAAGGGATTTTTTCATTTCTCCGGCGCAGACTATATATTATGAACGGGAAAATGCTTATTCTGCAAACTGTTATAAGGAACTACTTTGCCCACGATGTGGGCAAAAACGCCGCGGGCCTTGCCTATTATCTGCTCTTCGCCATCTTCCCGCTGCTGATATTCATAAGCAATGTACTGGGTCTGCTGCACCTTGATATTGATGCCATAAGCCAGACCCTTCAGGGGCTTCTCCCGGCTGAGATCGTTGGGCTCATCGAGAGCTATCTTGACCATGTCTCCCGCTCCTCCAGCCATTTTCTGCTGTGGTTTTCTTTGGTATTTTCGGTGTGGTTTCCTTTCAGGGCGGCAAAGGGTCTGATGGCGGATGTGCGCCTTGCCCATGGACTTCCGAAGCCGGAAAAGCCCTTAATATACGGTATCCATCAGCTCATGTACACCCTGGTGCTGCTGCTTGTGACGGTGTTGACCCCCGTGCTGCTGTCCGCTGGTGAGATGGCTCTGGCCATGCTTTCTGACCTCTCGCCGCTGTTTTCTTCCGCGTGGAAATATATCCGTTTTATTCTGACCGCGGTGCTGATGTACTTTGCCCTGGGCAGTCTCTACGCCCTGTCTCAGGACAGGCGGCTTCCCTCGAAGCAGAGCCGCCCCGGGATACTGGCGGCGCTGTGCGCATGGCTTCTGGTGAGCGTCGCCTTTTCCTTTTATGCTGAAAATTTTGCCAATTATTCTCTGGTTTACGGCGCCCTTGGCGCTGTGATGCTGCTTCTGATCTGGCTCTACCTGACAGCAATAATTTTAATTCTCGGCGCGGAACTCAACGCAGCATTAAACGAAGAAAAAGGCCCCCTTGTGTAAAGGGAGCTGTCAGCCGCAGGCTGACTGAGGGATTGTCACCCAATTCTTAATTCCCCTTAAGAGCATCTTAATTAGTCTTAAATTCCCTTGTAAAAGCTTGCCTCCCTTGGTATTTTCTTCACAGCAAAGGAGGATCGAGCATGAAAAAAGTATTTGTATCCTTTCTGCTGGCAGCGCTTTTTGTACTGTGCGGCTGCTCGGCAGCGATCATCGAAATTGAGCCCTCGCCCCCTGTGAAATACGAGCCGGTGCAGCTGCCGGACCCCACCATCGCACCCAGCCCTGTGCCGGACACGGTGGTGGCCGCCAAAGATGTGGATGAGTTTCTCGCGGCTATTGCCCCGGGCATCACCATAAAGCTCCCCAACGGCAGCTATGATTTAAGCACTGCCTCAAATTACGGTCAGGAAAATGTCAGCGACTACTACCGCTGGCTGGCCGTGGACGACGGCTATGAGCTGCAGATACATGATGCCGACGGCCTTGTGATCAAAGGCTCCGACACGGAGCTCTGCACCATCGTCACCACGCCCCGTATGGCCAATGTGCTGAGCTTTCGGGATATCAGCGACATTAAAATCTCCGGCCTGACTCTGGGCCACACGGAAAAGCCCGGCCACTGCGAGGGCAGTGTGGTGTATCTGGAGGCCGTCGAGAATTTTGAAGCCGATGCCTGCGGCCTTTTCGGCTGCGGCTCCATCGGCCTGAACGCTTGCGACAGCCGCAATGTCTCCTTAAAGAACTCCCGGATATTTGACTGCAGTCAGATGGCCGTCCACATTTACGGCTGCAGCGGTGTAAGCATTGAAAACTGTGATATCCGCGACTGCGGCGAGGACAGCTTCTCCGTTTTCTATGTGGGCCACACGGTCTCTTTCACGCTCTCCGGCAGCCGGATTTCAAACTGCGCCGGCACGAATCTCTTCAATCTGTCAGGCATCGACGGCGTACAGCTTGTGGGTAATGAATTTGTGGATAACCGTGTAGAAATGTCCGTTTTTGCCGTCACCGACCACTTCCTGATGTCCGGCTGCAGCTTCTCCGGCACCGACTTTGGTGCCGACGGCACCTGGTATGCCGACGAAAAGCTCCTCGGCGATCCCGCCCCCGGAAGCAGCTTCCCCAGAGCATACAGTGAAGACGGCGCCGTACTTGAAGATGCCGACATTGACGCCATGCAGCTTCAGCCCACCGCTCCCCCGGCAAGCAGTGATGCGGACGAGGGTCTGGGCATCTACTTCGGGCAAAACCGCATCCAAAGCGACTGTACCATGAGAGTGGGCGATGAGCCCCTGACTCTCACCGCCGCCTTCGGCGGAGTGCTGCCTGCCAAGGGCGCCGTGTGGGAAAGCTCAAATCCGGAGATTTTAAAGGTCACCGGCAATGACAGCACCTGCATCGTTGAAATTCTCGGCTCTGTTGCCGGCGGCGTAACCCTGACCGTCACCGCTGACGGCCAGCAGGAGATAATAAGCATATACTGTGTTGAATAAAACAAGGCCCCCTCATCAGAGGGGGCCGAATCTGTTTATTGTTCTTCTTTCTTTGCCTTTCTCTTTGCCCTGCGCTTTCTGATATGGGGTCTTGCAATGAGAATGACAATTACGATCACGATAATTGCGGGGATGGAGCCCACGATCAGCAGCACCAGATCCAGAGCAAATTCTGCCGCATCCTTAAAGCCGTCGGTAAACTCTCTCCAAAGCTTCTGGCCGTAGCTCTCCTTTGCCTCGGGGGTGTACTCCTGAACCTCCTGAATGTCCAGATAAATGTAGCTGTAATCCACCCGGCGGTCCCAGTTATTCAGGCTGGTCTGGATGCTCTCGATCTGATATCTCAGTTCGGTGAGCTTCTCCTCAATGGCGATAACATCGGAGACGGTCTCAGCCATCTCCATCATCTCCAGAAGTCTGGCTTCCTGAGTGGTGTAGGCGGTGAGCCTTGCCTGGGCGTCATAGTACTGGGTGGTCACATTCTCGGTGTAGGTGTAGGTATAGGGGATGTTGCCCAGAGAGGACAGGGAGCTCATGAGGGTGCTGAAGCTGCTGCTGGGCACTCTGAGGGTGTAGTGTGCGCTGCGGTTATAATTGCGGCCTCTGGCCTCGCTGTAATAATCCGCGCCGTTTACACTGCTGGATTCCACCCATGCCTTATAATCCTGCACAAGGGCGTTGAGCTTTTCGATGCTGCCGTCAAAGTCGGTGGTCTCCACGGTTACATCGGCAGAGTAGATTATCTTCTCCGGGTTTTCTTCGGGAGCTTCGGTCCTTGAAGCCGCAGCGGAAGATGTGAGCGTGGTGCCGCCGGTGGCCGCAAAGCCATCGGCCGCGAACATATCGTAGCCTGCCTCCTCCCGCATGACAGCGGCAGCGGGAGCCTCGGCCACCTCCACGGCGGCGGTGTTTTTAACGGAGCTGCTTCCGCAGGCGCAGAGGGAAAGGGCCAGAACTATAACAAGCAAAACAGATACTATCTTTTTCATTTTTGTTTCCTCCCTTTGGTTGGTGCCTGTATGACGCGGCGGAAAGGAAAATTGTTCCGGATTATTTTTAAAAAGATTAAAAATTTATAGTTATTGAAATAGTATGGTTTTAGCGTTATAATGTTTTGATTCGTTATATCCGAGGAGATAGTATGGAAAACAAAAGCTGCATGGTGTCTGTGCTCTGCACAGCCTTCAACCACGGTAAATATATACGGCAAGCACTGGAGAGCTTTGTAACTCAGCAGACGGACTTCCCCTTTGAGGTTCTGGTAAATGATGACTGCTCCTGTGATGATACGGCGGACATCATCCGGGAGTATGCCGGGAAGTATCCCCATATCATCCGCCCCTTTTATCAGCAGAAGAATCTCTACTCTCAGGGCATCAACATATATGATTATGTGTTCTACCCCAACGCGCAGGGCAGGTATATCGCCCTCTGCGAGGGTGATGATTTCTGGTCTGACCCCATGAAGCTGCAGCTGCAGGTGGATTTTCTGGAAAGTCACCCGGATTACAGCGCCTGCGTGCACAACACCAGGCTCCTTTTCTGTGACGACTCCGGAGAAAGCAGGGAGCTTATCCCCGTGTCTGAGGACAGAGACATCCCCTTTGAGCTGGTTATCAGGGGCATGGGTGTTTCCTACCACACAAGCTCCATTCTCGCCCGCCGGGAGTATCTGATAAATTCCCCGGACTTCAAGGCCGTTGCCGTACGCTATGGTTTTTCCGACTACCCCATCGGCATCTGGCTGAGCATGAACGGCAGAGTCCGCTTTCTGGAGCGCTTCATGTCAGTCTATCGCGTTGCCAGCAACGCCAACGCGTGGAGCCACGGCGTAGGCCGCCGCTACGGCAGCCTCAGGCGCTTCATTCAGGGTGAGATCGCCATGTTTGAGGCACTGCTGCCCCATCTTGAAGGAGAGCGGCTGGCTCTTGCCCGGCAGGTGCTCCTGGAAAGGGAATTTGAGCTTCTCTACATTGAGGGCAAGGTGCATGAGCAGATCAAGCCCCCCTATCTGGCAATATACAAGACCAAGCCTGTAAGCTACCGCTTCAAGTGCTTCATAAAGCGCAGCCTGCCCTTTGTGCACATGATCTACCGCAAAAACCGAGGCTATGAGGATTAATGGACAATAAACAACGAGTAATTTCAAATCTAATATGGCGTTTCATGGAGCGCTGCGGAGCCCAGCTTGTGTCCTTCGCGGTGACCGTGGTGCTGGCAAGACTTATAGAGCCTGAGGTTTTCGGTCTTGTTGCAACCGTAACCATCATCACCTCCATTTTGCTGGTCTTTGCCGACAGCGGCATGGCCAACGCCCTGATACAGAAAAAGGATCCGGACGATCTGGACTTTTCCAGCGTGTTCTACTTCAATCTCATATTCTGCCTTGTGCTGTATGTGGGACTGTATTTTGCCTCTCCCGCTCTGGCAAAGCTCTACAAGAACTCCGAACTTGTCGGCATATTGAGGGTGCTGGGTCTGACCATAATTGTTGCAGGTGTCAAGAACGTGCAGCAGGCCTATGTGTCCAAGACCATGCAGTTCAAGCGCTTCTTCTTCGCCACTCTGGGCGGCACCGTCCTTTCGGGAGTGGTGGGTATCGCCATGGCTCTCATGGGCTATGGCATCTGGGCATTGGTTGCCAAGGAGCTTGTGAATGTAAGCGTAAACACCGCCATCCTCTGGCTCACCGTCGGCTGGCGCCCCAGGCTCATGTTTTCCCTCCGCCGCCTTATAAAGCTGCTGGACTTCGGCTGGAAGCTTCTGGTGTCCGCCCTGCTGGACACGGTTTATAACAAGCTCCGCCAGATAATCATAGGCATTAAATACACCTCTGCCGACCTTGCCTTTTATGAGAGAGGCAACTCCCTGCCCAATCTGCTGGTTGAAAACATCAACAGCTCCATTGACTCTGTGCTGCTGCCGGTACTGTCCGACGAGCAGGACAGCAAAGAGCAGGTCCGCCGCATGACGAGACGCGCCATCAAGGTCAGCTCCTATATCATGATGCCCATGATGGTAGGCCTGGCAGTGTGCGCAGAGCCCCTTATCCGCCTGCTGCTGACAGAGAAATGGCTGCCCTGTGTGCCCTATCTGAGAGTATTCGCTCTGACCTATGCCTTCTACCCCGTGCATACCGCAAACCTCAATGCCATCAAGGCAATGGGCAGAAGCGATCTTTTCCTCATTCTTGAAATTATCAAAAAGGCTCTGGGTCTTGTTCTGCTTATCTTGACCGTAAAGCAGGGTGCTTACGCCATGGCTGTCAGCCTTTTTGTCATGACCCTTATCTGTCAGGTAATCAACGCATGGCCCAACAAAAAGCTGCTGGACTATTCTTTCCTTGCCCAGATGCGCGACCTTATGCCTGCGCTGCTGCTGTCGCTTCTGATGGGTGCCTGCGTATATCCCATTACATTTTTAAACCTCAGCGACTGGCTGACCCTGCCCCTGCAGGTGCTTGCCGGTGTTGCGGTTTATGTGGCTGTGTCCGCCATCTTCAAGGTGGAGAGCTTCGGCTACATGCTGTCCATTGTGAAAAAATTTGCCCACAGAGGTGATTAAAATGAAGAAAATCCTTCTCCTCGGCGGCTCCCACTATCTGCTGCCTGTCATAGAGGCGGCCCATGAGCTGGGGCTCTATGCCATCACCTGTGACTATCTGCCCGACAATGCCGCCCATAAGTTCTCCGATGAATACCACAATGTGAGCATCATCGACAGGGAGGCGGTTCTGGCTCTGGCTCAGGAGCTGAACATTGACGGCGTCATCAGCTTTGCCTGCGACCCCGGTGTGACTACCGCGGCCTATGTGGCTGAAAAAATGGGCCTGCCCGCTGCCGGCTCCTACGAGTCCGTGTCCATTCTGCAGGACAAGACCCGCTTCCGTAATTTCCTGCGAGACAACGGCTTCAATGTGCCCAAGGCATACGGCTTTTCCGATATGAACGAAGCGCTCTCCAGGGCTGACAGCTTTGACTATCCTGTGGTGGTAAAGCCTGTGGACTCTGCCGGCAGCAAGGGCGTCAGCCGTGTAAACTGCGCCGCCGAGCTGAAAGCCGGAATTGAAAACGCTTTGAGCTTTTCCCACTGCGGCAGATTTATAATTGAGGACTTTATAGAGCAGAAGGGCTACGCCTCCGACACCGAGTGCTTTACCTTAAACGGCGAGCTGCTTTTTGCCTCCTTCAACGACCAGCACTTTGACCGCACTGCGGATAACCCCTATACTCCTGCCGGCTTCGGCTGGCCCTCCTCCATGGAGCAGCGCCATCAGGATACCCTGCGCTCCGAGCTCCAGCGGCTGATGAAGCTGCTGAACATGGGCAGCTCTGTCTACAATGTGGAGACCCGTGTCGGCATGGACGACAAGCCCTATATTATGGAGGTCTCCCCCCGGGGCGGCGGCAACCGCCTTTGCGAAATGCTCCGCTTCGCCTGCGGCACCGACCTTATCCGCTGTGCCGTGCAGGCTGCGGTGGGTCTGCCGGTGGACGGGATAAGCGACCCTGTCTATAAGGGCAGCTGGGCAGAGGTGATTTTGCACAGCAACAAGTCCGGCATCTTCCGCCGTCTGGACATTGCCGGGGACGTGCGTCCCTGTGTTGTGGAAGAACAGCTCTGGGTCAGGGACGGAGACATGGTCGAAGCCTTCAGCGGCGCCAACAAGACCATCGGCACCCTGGTGCTGAACTTCCCCAGCCATGAGGAGCTGGAAAAGCGCATGAACGATCTGGACAGCTGGCTGACTGTTGTGGTTGAGGAATAAGGCATGAAGAAGGAAATCGGCGGTTATCTGGAGCTGGACACTTACAGCCTGCCCATGCTCCACGAAAATGCCCTCGCCCTTAACAGCGGCCGGGGCTGCCTTGAATATCTCATCACCCAAAAGCACATCCGCCGCATTGCCCTGCCCCATTTTGTCTGCGATGCGGTGACCGATACCTGCCGCAAAATGGGCGTGGCTCTCAGCTTTTATCATATTGGCCGGGATTTTCTGCCCATTGACCCCGATGTGGACAATGATGCCTATATGTATCTTGTGAACTTCTACGGACAGCTTGATGAAAACCGGCTTCTGGCTTTCAGGGAAAAGTACCCCCGGCTCATAGTTGACAATGCTCAGGCTTATTTCTCCCCGGCCATGGACGGTGTGGATACCCTCTACACCTGCCGCAAGTTCTTTGGCGTTGCAGACGGCGGCTTTCTCTACACCGACGCGCCCGGGAAAGCTCTGTTCCGGGATGAATCCCATGAACGCATGGGCTTTGTGCTGGGCAGATATGAACGCCCCGCGGGCGAGTTCTATGCCGAAAGCTCCAAAAACAATGACCTGTTCTCCACTCTGCCCGTGATGGCCATGTCCGGGCTTACTATGAACCTGCTCCACGCCATAGACTATGAGCAGGTCAAAAAGGCAAGGACAGAAAACTTCGCACTTTTGCACAGGGAGCTGGGAAACCTCAACGGCCTTGATGTGAGGCTCACCGAGGGTGCCTACGCCTATCCCCTGCTCCTTGACAACGGCGGGGAGCTTCGCAAAATTCTGGCTGAGAAAAAGATCTTCGTGCCAACCCTCTGGCCCAATGTTCTCAGGGAAACGGGGGCGGAGAGTCTTGAATATAATTTCGCCAAAAACATTCTCCCCCTGCCCTGTGACCAGCGTTACGGGGAAGAGGAAATGCTTTATATATCTGAGGTGATCAAATCATGTATCTGTTAAGAGAATTGCGCCGCTCCGACCTGCCTGCCATCAACGCATGGCGCGCTGACCGTGAGCTTATCTCCCGCCTTGGAGCCACCTTCCGTTTTATCAACGAAGAGGTGGACGAGCGTTGGTTCAACGCCTACATGGACCGCAGAGCCAATACCGTCCGCTGCGCCATCGTAAAGGCCGATGCCCCCGAGAATATTCTGGGCCTTGTGAGCCTTTGCGACATTGACAATCTGAACCGCTCCTGTGTTTTCCACATTATGATAGGGGACAAAAACCAGCGGGGCAAGGGCATGGGCTATTTCGCCGTCAGCGAGATCCTGCGCCACGCCTTTGAAGATCTGAATCTCAACCGCGTTGAGCTTCGTGTTCTGCCTGACAACGAGCCCGCTCTTGGCCTTTACCGCAAGGCAGGCTTCCGGCAGGAGGGCGTTCTGCGCAAATCAGCCTTTAAAAACGGCGAGTACAGGGATATGATCGTCATGAGCATTCTGCGCGAGGAGTGGAAGAAAAATGCCGATTAATGTTACCCGCTCCTCAATGCCCGATTTTGAGGAGTACTGCGCGGAGATAAAGGAACTGTGGGACAGCCGCTGGCTCACCAACATGGGCGCAAAGCACCGCACCTTTGAGGGCGAGCTGAAGAAGTACCTGAACTCTCCCTGCGTAAACCTTTTCACCAACGGCCATCTGGCTCTGGAAGCCATCATTCAGGCCATGGGGCTCAAGGGTGAGATAATCACCACCCCCTTTACCTTTGCCTCCACCACCCACGCCATAGTCCGCTGCGGCTGCACTCCGGTGTTCTGCGACATTGACCCTGTGACTTACACCATGGATGCGGGTAAAATCGAGGCTCTCATCACCGACAAAACCGTTGCCATCATGCCGGTGCATGTCTACGGCAATCTCTGCGATGTGGAGGCTATCGACGCTATCGCAAAAAAGCACGGCCTGAAGGTCATCTATGATGCCGCCCACGCCTTCGGCGTCCGGAAGGATGGTGTAAGCTCCGCCAACTTTGGCGATGCCTCCATGTTCTCCTTCCACGCCACCAAGGTTTTCCACAGTATTGAGGGCGGCTGCATCACCTATGCCGACGAGAGCCTTACAAATAAGCTCAACCGCTGCAAGAACTTCGGCATCACCGGTCCGGAGAGTGTTGAATACGCCGGCGGCAATGCCAAGATGAATGAGTTCTGCGCCGCCATGGGCATCTGCAATCTGCGCCATCTGGAGGGCGAGATCGCAAAGCGCAGAGCAGTGCACGACCGCTACTTTGAGCATCTTGCCAATGTGCCCGGCCTGCGCCTCAACCCCGCTGCCCCCGGCGTAAAGGCAAACTACGCCTACTTCCCCGTGGTGTTTGAGGACTATAAGTACAGCCGCGATGAGGTTTTTGAGAAGCTGGCAGCCGAGGGCATTGTCGCCAGAAAGTATTTCTACCCCCTGACAAACAGCTTTGAATGCTACCGGGGGCTCCCCGGCTTTGACGATGAGCTGACCCCTGTGGCCGGGCGCATCGCCTCTCAGGTGCTCACTCTGCCCATGTACGCAGACCTGAGCCTTGAGGATGTGGACAAAATTTGTCAGATAATTCTAGGATAAGGGATGAAAAGCGTGAAGAAAAAAATGCCGGGCATTGCCCTGTGCGCTTTTGTGGCAGGCTGCGCGACCCTGCTCACCGGCCTCAGGCTCGGAAGCTTCTCCATGGAGATAATCGGCGCCCCCGTTATCTCCATTCTTACGGGCATGCTCATCACAATGGCAAAGCCTGCTCTGGCCCCCTCCGCCGCCTTTAAGGACGGCGTAAAGTATACCTCCAAGAAGATCCTGCAGTATGCGGTCATCATTCTTGGCTTCTCCCTGAATCTGGGCACCATTGCAAAAATGGGCAGCCAGAGCCTGCCTGTAATAATCTCCACCATCAGCACCTCTCTCATAGTTTCCTTCATCATGATGAAGGTGCTGAAGCTGGACGGCAAGGTGTCCTGCCTTATAGGCGTGGGCTCCTCCATCTGCGGCGGTTCTGCCGTGGCCGCCACCGCCCCGGTAATCGAGGCTGACGACGAGCAGGTGGCTCAGGCCATTTCCGTCATCTTCCTTTTTAATGTCATTGCGGCCTTTATTTTCCCCACTTTGGGCTATAATCTGGGCTTCGGCTCCGAGGGCTTCGCAATTTTCGCCGGCACCGCGGTAAACGACACCTCCTCCGTCACCGCCGTTGCCTCCACTGCCGAGGGTCTTTACGGAGTTGAGGGCATTTTGTCCTCCGCCGTTACCGTTAAGCTGGTGCGTACCCTTGCCATCATCCCCATCACCCTGTGCATTGCCCTTTTCAGAGCATGGCAGGCAAAGAAGGACGGCGGCAAGAGCGCCGACTTCTCCATTAAAAAGATTTTCCCCTGGTTTATTCTCTGCTTTATCGGTGCGTCCATCATCACCAGCCTTGTGGGCCTGCTGCCCGAAAGCGGCTTCACCGCCTTTTACAGCGGCACTTTCGTAAAAGCCATGAAGTGGCTGGCCAAGTTCTTTATCGCCATGGCCATGTGCGCCATCGGTCTCAACACCAATCTGGTAAAACTTATTAAAAACGGCGGCAAACCCATAGCCATGGGCTTTAGCTGCTGGGCAGCCATTTCCATAGTTTCCATCGCGGTCCAGTACGCGCTGGGCATATTCTCCACCGATCTGTAAGGAGGGCAGCATGGACATTAACGACGGCGTAAAGGAATTTAAAAACACCCCCGGCGCAGTGCTGCTGGATGTGCGAAACATAGGTGAGTATGCTGACGGGCACATCCCCGGCAGTGTGAACCTGCCCCTCATGCAGCTGCCCAAGGCTGACGAACTTATCGACAGCCCGGATACCCCCATTTTCACCTACTGCCTCTCCGGCGGCCGCAGCAGCAGGGCCGTTGCTTTCCTGCTCGAGCAGGGTTATACCAAGGTGCAGAACATCGGCGGTATCAAGGACTATACCGGCGAACTGGAAAAATAAGCATCCTGCCCCAACATAACAGATGAACACAGCCGCCTGCATTGCTGCAGGCGGCTGTGTCCTTAGAGTGGGCGTAGATGTTCATTGCGGTACTTACATCATACCGGCGTTAAAAACATGCTCATTATGTATTCAGAATTTCCATAAACTCATGGCCGGTGAATGTTCCCATTTTCTAAAATATGTTTTATAGCCAGAGAAGGTGATGGGTTGAATTCCCCGTAATGACCGGCGCGTTTCTTGAAACGGAATTTATAAGTGTTATTTTTTACGAATACGCTGTTCCATAGTGTTCTTCATTTCCTTCAAATGCTCACCCAGGGGTTTGTCAGACTGGAATGGACGGAAGAACGAAAACCGCATCTTCTGTTCATTT
>CAZYTE010000026.1:0-15224 GCA_964649425.1 uncultured Oscillospiraceae bacterium | reverse complement strand
TCATAGATCTCGCTGAGCCAGTAGTTTGCGGTGATGGCGCCGGAGTTGGAGAGGATCAGACCGCCCACAGAGTAGGTTACGGTGGAGTTCTCCTTTACGCGCCAGTCCATAACATCAAGGTACTTGTTGACAGTGTCCTTGTAGTCAAGGAAAGTGGAGTTCATGTTGCGGATCTTCTCGCGCTGCTTACGGTAGAGTATGTAAGCCTTGGCAACAGCCTCATAGCCGCCCCGGGAAAGAACTGCCTCAACGCTGTCCTGCACATCTTCAACCGCCACAAGACCGTTGTGGATCTTGGGCAGGAAGTCTGCGGAAACCTTGAGAGCCAGAAAATCGATGATGCTCTCGTTATACTCGGTGTCAGTGGCTTCAAAAGCCTTCTTGATAGCGTCGGCGATCTTCTTGATATCAAAATCAACAATGGCACCGTCGCGCTTGATTACCTGATACATTCTTTATCCTCCGTTTTCTCTATATACCGCGAAGCTGAACATTTGGTACGAACTCTGCCGCGGCCTGCCTGAGTATCTTCATTTCGTCTTCGTTGAAAGCGCCAAGTCCGTCCAGTCTAAGTACATCCCCCGAATCCTTAAACTGCTGGAGATAGTATTCCTTTGCGCCCTCTATCCATTTTGCGGCCTGCCGGATGCTTTCCACGGTGTGCAGGCCCTTTACCACCGTTGTGCGAAATTCATATTCCACCCTGCCCTCAAGCAGGAAGTTCTTTGAGCGCTCCACCGCGCTCAGGTCGTAGTTATCAAGGCCGATGGTCCTGGCATAGAGCTCCGGTGAGTTCTTTATATCCATGGCCACTCTGTCAAGCAGCCCATCATTGACAATATCCTCAAGAAGCTGAGGATTGCTGCCGTTGCTGTCCAGCTTGATTTTAAAGCCAAGAGCCTTGATCTTGCGCAGAAACTCAGGCATATCCTTATGCAGCAGCGGTTCGCCGCCGGTGATGGCCACACCGTCCAGCACGCCAACACGCTTTTTCAGGAAAGCCATAAGCTCATCCTCGGAAACACCCTCGGCAATTCGCTCAGGGACCACCAGAGATGAGTTGTGACAGAAGGGGCAGCGGAAATTGCAGCCGCCGGTGAACACCGTGCAGGCCACACAGCCGGGATAATCCAGCAGAGTTGTCTTTTGCAGGCCGGAAATAAGCACAGTACCGCCCTCCTTATATAGTTTGCCGCAGGAGTTATAATACAGATTTATTGGTATTCTGTCAAGAGCAAATCACAAGATATAGAAAAGTTTACCGCATTGTAACCAATTTGACCACAAAATATAGTGTCAGTCGGAAGCTTGTTTCCGACTGACACCGTTGGGTATTCTACAATATAAAACTTTATATTTCAAGAGCATATTACGCCCTGTTTCCATTTTTGGCGCAATGCATAAGATTGGTTCAAAAACTTGTAAGGAAAAGCAAAATAAATGTCTATTTTGCCCCTTGACGGCTTCACCATATCTAGTGGTTATTCCTCTGCAATGCAGCGCAGAGCCTCAGCATCCAGTATGTCGATGCGGTTATAGCTGAGCTTGATGATCTCATCCTTTGCCATGCGCTTGAGGGTCTTGCTGACCACCTCTCTGGCGCTGCCGATCTCGCAGGCGATGGTGTCATGGGTGGCAAGCACAGTCTTTCCCCTGCCCCGTTCCGCCTCTTCCAGCAGGAACCTTGCCAGACGCTTATCCAGCTTTTCAAATATGACCCGACAGAGGAATTTTACCATATTTGTATAGCGCTCTGTAAACAGCTTATATGTGAACAGCTCCAGCGCCTTATTCTCCTCCATAAGCGCGGAAAAATCGTCTGTGCGGATAGCCAGGGCCTGAACATCCTCCGTTACCTCCACAAGACATTCAAAGTCAATTTCCGGTATCACACGGGTGGCAGAAAGAATGCATATATCGCCGGGGCCAAAATGGAAGGTGTTCAGTTCCCTGCCCTCGTTGGACACCATATACATCCTCATGGCTCCGCTGCAAAGCAGAATCACACCGTGGCGGCCCTCACTGTTGCCAAACAGCAGGGCACCCTTTTTCAGGGTCTCTTTTGAACATTTCTCCTTCAGTCTGTTCTTCTGCGCCTTATTGAGAAGATCCCAGAAAGGGAAATTCTCAGCCAGATTTCCGCCGGATTTTGACTCTCCGCCGTCGGCGGGGCCATCGCTGAGGCCCAGAAGATCCATGAGCTTTGCGGTGTGGCTGTCGGAATCCAGGGAGTGGACCAGTGCATAAAGGTCCTCGGCAGTATCAACATCGCTGCAGTCCATAGCAGGGGCATGGCTCAGGCCCAGTTCAGCCACTCTTTTTACTGCCGCTTCATACAGCACATTCTTGCCGTAGGGCAGGTCACCAAACAGCTGCGGATTGGGCTTTTTGATGCCCACAAGATAGTAACCGCCGTCTACGCTGGGGCCATAGGTCACATCATGCTCTTTGAGAGCCTCAAAGGCGGAGTCAAAATTTTCCTTTCGCAAAAGGGGCAGATCCGCGCCGGTGAGCACCGCTGCCTCATAACCCATATCCAGAACATACTGCAGGGCATTGTGCATTCTCTCGCCCAGGTCTCCGCCCTTTTGGGCGAAAAACTCGGTGGTATAGGGGAAGATGCGCCGCAGCTCCCAGTGGTCCCCCTCGGGGGTGTAGGCTATGAAAACATCCGCGTCATAGGGCTCCAAAACCGCGGAAATATCCCGGAGAAAGGCGGAGTTAAGAGCTGCGCTGTCCTCCCCGCTCATGAAGGTATTGAGTCTGGTTTTGCTTTTTCCCGCCTGGGGCACCTTGGTAAAGCAGATGATAGCCTTCTTCATAAAAATCCTCTTTCGGAGCAAAATAAAAAAACTCATACGATGTAAGTTCACTTTACACCGTATGAGTTTAAAAATCAAGCTATTAGATTACTCGGCAGTCTCTGCGGGAGCCTCAGCGGCTGCAGCCTCTGCATCATTTTTCTTGTGGCGTTCAGTGTAGATGGTCTTAATAATGCCAACGAGAATTGCAAGAGAGAACAGGCACAGCAGACCGATGAAGAGCCACTTTACGCCGCCGGTCAGGGTGCCGCCAACGTAGGAGTAAACGACGGTAGCGGGGGTCTGAGCGATACCGGTTGCGATGAAGAAGGGCCAGAACTTCATGGAGGTCAGACCTGCGAAGTAGCTGACTGCGTCAAAGGAGACGAAGGGCAGCAGGCGGCAGACAAAAATGGTCTTGCTGCCGTATCTGTCAAAGTATTCCTCAACGCTCTTGAGAGCGGTGCGGCCGGCGATCTTCTCAACAACATCACGGCCCAGGATGCGGGACAGGAAGAAGCAGAGAGCGGCGCCAACCATTGCGCTGGACCAGGACAGGATAGCACCCTGCCACCAGCCGAAGATGGCTGCGTTGGACAGAGTGATCATGAATGCGGGCAGAGGAGCGATAACAGAGGAGAAGACCATCAGGAAGAAGGAGATGGTCATTGCCTGAGGACCGTAGGAACGGATGTACTCGATAACATTCTCAATTCTGCCGGAACCCAGAGTTGCTGCTGCCTCGTTAATGAAAGCGTTTACAGGGGGGACAAACATGTAGACCAGGAAGAGGGCTACTGCAACGCCCAGCAGAATAAGGCGGTTGCGGGTTGCTTTAGTAATTTTCATTTCATACTCCATTATAAAAATATTTTAGTTAAATTTGCGTTTTGCTCTGTTCCAGATGGTTTTGGAGCTAAGCTCGGGCCGTTCATTGGTGCCCAGGATATCCACCAGAACATGGTGCACATTCTCAACGCCGCCGCGGGTCATGGCGCCGGTGCAGGAGGCGCAGTAGGCATAAACAGTCTCAATGCCCTGTTCCTTCACAGCATTGCGGAAGCCCTGACTTATCTCGGGCTCCTTGCCGCCTGCGCAGCCGCCCAGACCGCAGCACTGGGCGCCCTTGATGACTTCGGTCCTGCCGTCAAGGAAGGCTTCCAGACTGTTTTTCAGGCCGTGGCTGGCCTTATCGGGACAGGGGACAAAGATATGAACGGTCTCATCGGGGATATTTTTGCCAATACCAAGCTCTTTGAGCTTGTCATAGATATTGACGCAGGGGATGTCGATGCGGGGTTTAAGGTAGTAATAGCAGTTGGGGCACAGCAGCACCAGCTCCTCAACGCCGTCCTTCTTCAGGCGTGTTACGAGAGCATCCAGAGCCTTGTTTTCAGCTTTTGCCAGACCCAGCTCGGAAACGGGCTTGCCGCAGCAGTCATACACAACGCCCACGCCCTTTTCCGCCAAGGCATTCACCAGATACTCAGTGGTCTTGGGGAAGAAGGAGGGGAAGTTGCAGCCGGTGAACAGCACAGACTTGCACTTGCCCTTTCTGTGGTTTCTGAAAATATAATTCTTCTTTTCGGCTATGAGCATGCCATAGCCCTTTTCATTGACTTTATCGCCATTGGCGGCAACGGTATCCCGGCGCATGGCCAGCGCGATCTCGCGGCCGTCTATCTTTTTGGGGCAGTTTGCCGTACAGTCGCCGCAGAGGAAGCAATGGTAAGCAAGCTCAGGGTGCTCGCCAAAATTGCCCAGATCCATCTCATACTTTGTCAGAAACTTGCAGTTTCTGGTGCACAGACCGCAGTGAACGCAGCCCCGTGCCAGTTCCTGTGCTTTGGACACAGCAAACCCCTCCTATTTCTTTTCTCAGTGTACGGAGCCCTTACGGGCTTCATGCTGATTATATCAGGCCTAAAAAATTAGGCGAGGCGGGTGAGAATGAAATCAGTTTCCATATCCACGCCCACAATGCGCATGGACTCGCCCAGATCGCAGCAGGAGTCACCCCCGATGGTCTGGGAATAGAACTGGGGCGAGACTTGCGCCACCTCGTCCATGGCGGCGATCTGCTCAAAAATGGAGCTATCCATATAGTGGCTCTCGGGCTGAGCGGTGAAGAGAAGCTCATAGCCCTCGGTATCAACTTCCTCGGGCAGGAAGACCACATCCGCGCCAAGGCGCCGCTCGGAAAGCTCCAGCCCCTGACCCATGGCGGTGAATACACCCAGCACCAGCACAAAGGACATGATAGTCAGCAGCGTGATGGCAACAGTCAGCAGAGACTGGTTCCTTCTTCTTATTATATTACTCCAGATCAGCTTCCACATAGCTTAGACTTCTTCCGGTTCCTTCGCGCCTCCAAGGAACTTCTTTTTGACAAACCAGCCCAGAAACAGGACGATCACAAGAAGAACGCCTGCAACAGCAAAGTAGACCCAGCGGTTCGCATCGGCGGTGAAGCCGGCAAAGCCGATGGTATACAGGGCGACGCCGGGGATCATGAACAGGAAGGTATAAAAAGAGTAGGGGATAATGCCGATATTGGTAATGCCATAGGCAAAGTTCTGCAGGTTATAGGGGAAGAGGGGCACCAGACGGGTGATCATCAGAACCACGATATCGCTGCGGCCCGCATCGTCAAAGAGAACCTTCTTTATCCACTTGTTCTTCATGACCATGGGGCGGATGGTCTCCTGCAGGAAGAAGCGGCCAACAATGAAGGCTATGATCGCTCCCGCGGTGGAGGCCACAAGGCACAGCAGAGTGCCCAGCCAGGGGCCGAAAAGCAGACCCGCGAAAATCGCAAAGGTGACGCCGGGCAGAGCCAGAACCACGCTGCCGACTATGGTGATAGCGCAGTAGATAAGGCTGGCCTCAACGATATTTTCCTTGACCATATTGTCCAGAAAGCTGAGATTTTCAATGTTGCCCAGATACTCGGACCAGCCAAAGATCTTATTGAGTATCAGTATCACGACAACAACAAGGCCGAAGATAATGGGCTTTGCGTACTTCTTCATATTACACCTTTGCTTTCTTCTTATCTCTCAGGATACCTACAACAAGAATGAGAACCAGACCCGCAATGAGATAGCCGTACCAAATGGCGGAGACGGTGCCCAGATGCCACTTCCGGCCCAGACCCTCGCGGATGCGGACAGCGGGCAGAGAGCTCAGCTTGTTCACTCCGAAAACCACAAGATTGAACACCGCACAGACCGCCACATTGATGGCGGTAAACTTCCAGCCGAAGCGCAGCTTGCGGATAAGGCAGAACACAACAAACAAAAACAGCCATGCGGCGTAGAAAATAAGACCCAGATTTACACGCATAGCCAGCCACAGCCAGAGACCCAGAAGCAAACCTACGGTCATGGCCCAGATGGCGCAGTTATAGAACTTGCTGAAGATGCACAGGGGATCAACGCTGCCGCAGACGGCACATTTTTTGCAGAAGCAGACATTTTTACTATCCTCTCTCATCCAAAACTCTTAAATTTTGGCAAAACAATACATTTTATTCACACTTAAATAATATAACAGGTGTGAAATCCAAAAAATGTGATATGGTCACAATTCAGACATTATTTTTTTAATAGAATCATTTTTTTGTATAATCCAACAAAAAAAGTGCGGACTGTATAAACAGTCCGCCAAACAGGGTGTGGGATAAAGATATGAGCCGGAGCTCCCTTCTGAGCTCCAATTGGATAAGCTGTGATCAAATAATAATCCATTTGGAAATTTTTGTAAAGAGCGAAGGAGCACTGGTTTTGTCGAATGTATATTTTCTTTTTCTTCGGGCAGAATATCATAGAAATCCATTCTAAAGGAGTTTTTTCATATGCTTATGGATCGCATAGCCCTTATCCTGACCATTATCGGCGGCATCAACTGGGGCAGCATCGGTCTGTTCCGTTTTGACCTTGTGGCATGGCTTTTCGGCGGTCAGACCGCAACTGTCAGCAGAGTGATCTATGCGCTGGTAGGTCTGGCAGCTCTCTGGTGCGTATCTCTGCTGTTCCGCAGCGATGCCGTCACCGACGAGGGTATGTAATAAAAAAGGAAGTCTTTAAAGACTTCCTTTTTTATTTTAATATTGCAGACAATTCCGGATGATTCGCTTCCACGCACTGAGTGGTGAGGGCGCCGGCCTTCATGGAGAGCATGGCGGTATCATAAAGGCTCAGGCCGGTGACCCCCGCTCTTACAATGGCGGCCATGGCAGCGTCACCCGCTCCGGTGGTGCAGACCACATTGGCCTTCAGGCAGGGCAGACGCAGGACTTCACTTTCGTCCGCCGCCAGCATCCCGTCCTGACCCATGCTGATGAAAACACGCTTCAGGCCCATCTTCAAAAGAGCCTTGGCGGCCTTTTCCACATCTTCTTCCCCGGTCAGCCGCAAGGCCTCAATTTCATTGGGCTTGAGAGCATAAATGCCGTGGAGGGAGTTCTTCAGGCGCATGGCCTTGACGGTGGAGACAGGGTCGGCGTAAATGGGAGCGGTGCAGTTTTTGACCACGAAAGCGATAGTCTCCTCAGTCAGGTTTGCATCCAGCACCACAGCCTCGGCCTTATTTATCTCAGCCATGTGTTTTGAGAGGTATTCCGGGTCAATGCACCGGGCAATGTCCATATCGGACACCGCCAGCTGCATATCACCGTTTTCATCATTTATAAATAAATATGTAGAGCTTCTGCGCTCAGGCAGCACTGCCGCCATGGACATATCCATGCCCAGGCCCGTGCAGCTGTCCAAAATGGCGCTGCCGTAAACATCGCCGCCGATGGCTGCAACAAGGGCCACATCCAGCCCCAGATTGCAGAGATTGTGGGCAATGTTCCGGCCCACGCCGCCGGGCTTCATGGTGACTACGCCGGGGTTGGAATCCCGCATGACCATTTTCCCGGCAGGGCTGCCGCCTATATCCATATTTACAGCGCCGATAACGACGACTTTTTTCTTTACATTACTTTCCATATATCCTTTGCATACTCGCTGATGGCTCTGTCGGCCGCAAAGATACCGCTTTGGGCAGTGTTCATAAGCGACAGTCTTCCAAGCTCGCTCTTATCCCTGATGCGCTCGTAGAGCTTCCGCTGGCTCTGTGCGTAGGAGGGGTAGTCGGCAATGAGCATATACTGGTCGCCGCCGTAGAGCAGCATGGAGACAAGGTCGGAATAGCTCTTACCGTCCCGGAAGCCCTGGGAGAAGCGGTTGAATATGCGCATGATCTCGGGATTTGCGTTGGCCAGAGTGTTGGGCTCATAGCCCTCACTGCGGAGCTTTGCAATTTCATCGGTGTGCAGGCCAAAGAGGAACATATTTTCCTCGCCCAGAAGCTCGTACATCTCAACATTTGCGCCGTCCAGCGTGCCGATGGTGACAGCGCCGTTCATCATAAGCTTCATGCAGCCGGTGCCGGAGGCTTCCTTGCCGGCGGTGGAGATCTGCTCCGATACCTGTGCTGCGGGGATGATGGCTTCGGCTGCGGAGACCCGATAGTTCTCCACAAAGTAGACCTGCAGCTTATCCCTGCAGACGGGGTCGTTGTTGATATCGTCCGCCATGGAGAGGAGCAGCTCGATGACGCGCTTTGCAACACGGTAGCCCGCGGCGGCCTTGGCGCCGAACACAAAGGTTCTGGGTACAAAGTCCATACCGGGATTATCGCGGAGCTGCAGCTGCATGCCGGCAATGCTCATAGCGCACAGCAGCTGGCGCTTATACTCATGCAGGCGCTTTATCTGCACATCGATGATGGCGTCGGTATTGAGAGTAAAGCCGTCATTACGCTTTGCAAACTGAGCGAAACGGATCTTGTTCTCCCGCTTTATCTCCAGCATACGCGCTCTCACCTGCTCGTCAGACGCAAAGGCCGCAAGCTCGCCCAGCCGCTCAGGCTTTTTCAGGTAGTCATCACCGCCCAGCAGCTCACAGGTGAGCGAGTGCAGGCCGGGGTTTATCTGGCTGAGCCAGCGGCGGTGGTCGATGCCGTTGGTCACATGGGTGAAGCGCTCGGGTCTGAGGCGGCAGACATCCCGGAAGAGATCGTCCTTCAGTATCTCGCCGTGGAGGCGGGATACGCCGTTTACTCTGTAACAGGCCGCAAGGCACATATTGGCCATGTGTACCTGACCGTCATTGATTATAAGATTTCTGCCTACACGCTGATCCTCGCCGAAGCTGTACACCAGATACTCACACCAGCGGCGGTTGATCTCGCAGATGATCTCCCACAGGC
The DNA here is from genome assembly GCA_964649425.1 of uncultured Oscillospiraceae bacterium. GTDB lineage: Bacteria > Bacillota > Clostridia > Oscillospirales > Oscillospiraceae > Limivicinus. The sequence continues at coordinate 6,165 of CAZYTE010000026.1, read as the reverse complement.
GGGGCAGCAGCTTCTGGATAAGGGACTGGGGCCACTTTTCCAGAGCCTCGCACATAACGGTGTGGTTGGTGTAGGCGACGGACTGGATAACGATATTCCATGCCTCATCCCAGCCCAGATCATGCTCATCCATGAAGATGCGCATAAGCTCGGGGATTATCATGGCGGGGTGGGTGTCGTTTATCTGGATAGAGTGGTGCTCGTGGAAATTGCGGATGTCGCCCCACTTCTTCATGTGCCTGCGGACAATATCCTGCGCGCTGGCGGAGACGAAGAAATACTGCTGCTTTAAGCGCAGGGTCTTGCCCTCGATATGATCGTCGGCCGGATAGAGCACCTTGGTGATGACCTCGGCCATGGTGCGCTTCTCCATGCTCTTGACATACTCGCCCTCGGAGAACAGGTACATATCAAGGAAGTTGGTGCTCTTGGCATCCCAGAGCCGAAGAGTGTTCACCTTGCCGGTGCCGTAGCCCGCGATGAGCATATCCCGGGGCAGGGCGATAACGGCGTCATAGCCGGTGTGCTCTGCATGGTAGTGGCCGAAGTTATCCCAGTTGGGAGAGATCTGACCGCCGAAGCGTACCTCCACCGCGTCATCATAGCGGGGGATGAGCCAGCTCTCGGCAGCGGTGCGCCAGTTGTCGGCAAGCTCGGTCTGCCTGCCCCCGGCAAACTTCTGCTTGAAAATGCCGAGCTCGTAGCAGATGGAGTAGCCGGTGGCCTCCATGTCAAGGCTGGTCATGGAGTCCATATAGCAGGCGGCAAGACGGCCGAGACCGCCGTTGCCCAGACCCGCGTCGGGCTCCTCTTCAAATATATCGGCAGCGCAGTGGCCCATGTCCTCAAGCGCCCCTTCAACAGCCTTGGAAATGCCAAGGTTAAAGGCATTTTTCATAAGGCTGCGGCCCATGAGAAACTCCATGGACATGTAGTGCACTTCCTTCTGTCGGCTCCGGGGCTTCTGAAGGGTCAGCAGTCTGCTCATGATCTCGCGTATAACGATAGCGGTAGCCTGAAAGACCTGCTCACGGCTTGCGTTCTCTGCGCTCACGCTGAAATGGGCACAGAGCTTATCTTCTATTGCGCTGCGTACTTCTTCGCGGGAAATCTGTCCGGTCATTGGGGAAACTCCTTCTAGAGATTAAATTAAATATTTGAGAATTTGGGAACCACCACGGGGAGCTTTTCGCTGCCCACCAGGGTCACGCCGGGATTGATGGTGGAATTTTTATCCACGATCACATTGCTCAGCTCTGCGCCCTCGCCCACGGTGCAGCCGCGCATGAGGATGCAGTTTTTCAGCTTTGCGCCCTTGCCGATGCGGGCACCGGAGAACACAATGCAGTTTTCAAGCACACCCCCGATGATGCAGTTGTCTGCCACAAGGCAGCGGTGGGCAGAGGAGCCCTCGCTGTAATAGCTGCTGACCTCGTCATGGGGCTTTGCGCGCACAGGTCTGTCCACCGGGAAGATCTGCTTTCTCTTGCAGGCGCAGAGCATATCCATATTGGCCTTGTAGTAATCATCCACGGAGCGGATGGAGGAGGCGTAGCTGTCGTGCAGGTACACATTCATCCTGCCGCCCTTTTCAAGGAAGAGAGGTATAGCGTCACGGTGGAAGCGATAGAGTCTGTCTGAGCGGCAGTCCTTCATCAGCTGCAGCAGCACATCCTTGTGGACAATGTAGCCCTCCAGAGCCGCATAGCCCTCGCATCCGGGCTCGCGGTAGAAGTGGATGTGGTTGACAAAGCCTTCGTCATTGGTGGTGTAGTAGTGATAATTGCCCTCTTCCATTTTGGAAGCGCAGATGGCGGTGATGTCGGCGTGGTTTGCCTCGTGGAAGCGGATGGCATCGGCAATATCCAGATTCGCGCAGACATTGCCCTGCAGCAGAACAACGTGCTTCTGAGGAATGTCCTCAATATAGGAGCTGACCGCGTTGAGAGCTTCCATTGTGCCGGCGTACTCGCCTCTGTGGTACTCGGGCAGGCCGAAGGGGGGCAGCATACGCAGGCCGCCGCTCTTGCGGTTCATATCCCAGGGCTTGCCGGAGCCGATATGGTCAAGCAGGGACTGATAATCTCTCTGCATGATGACGCCCACATCAAGAATACCCGCATTGCGCAGGGAGGACAGGGACAGGTCAATGAGACGATAACGGCCGCAGAAGGGCAGGGATGCCGCGGTGCGGTGGGCAACCAGCGTTCTCAGCTCGGGGGCCGCGCTGTAAGCAAAAATTATTCCATGATAATCGCGCATTGCTTAAACCTCCTCTCCGGTGTAGATCATGGTGCCGGCAGCTACCTTGGCGCCGCAGCGGATCTCAATATCCGGGCCGCAGGTGGCCACGCCCCAGCCGTCAGAGCCGTCGGGTGCGTTGCCCACATGGGCACCGGCGTGAACTACGGTATTTTCGCCGATGATGGCGTATTCAACGGTGGCGCCGGCCTCAACCACGGCGCCGGGCATCAGCACGCTGTAAACAACGGTTGCGCCCTTGCCCACGCGGACAGAGGGGGACAGAACGGAGTTTTCCACATATCCGTCCACATCGCAGCCCTCAGTGATGAGAGAGTGGACGATGCGGGCATTGTCGCCCACAAAGTGGGGCGGACACACGGGGTTTCTGGAGGAAATGGGCCAGGAGGGATCGTAGAGATTGATAAGCTCGGGAGAGAGCATATCCATGTTGGCATCCCAGAGACTGCTGATGGTGCCCACATCCCGCCAGTATCCGCTGAAGCGGTAGGGCCACATCTTCTCGCCGGCGTTAAGCATCTTGGGGATGATGTTTTTGCCAAAATCCTTGTCGGAGTTGGGATCGTTCTCGTCAGCGATAAGGTACTCCTTCAGCTTCTGCCAGTTGAAGCCCATGGAGGCCAGATTGCTCTTGGGCTGCTTGGGCTTCTCCTCGAACTCGCAGATGGAGCCGTCCTCACCGATGTTCATGATGCCGAAGCGGCTGGCTTCCTCCATGGTGACGGTCAGAACGGAGATGGTGCAGGCGGCATTGTTCTCAAGATGCTCTCTGAGCATATCCGCATAGTCCATCTTGTAGATATGGTCGCCGGAGAGAATGAGAACATTTTCCGGCTCATAGGCCTCAATAAAGCCCATGTTCTGATAAATGGCGTTGGCTGTGCCGGAGAACCAGGAGCCTTTTTCACCGGCTGACTGGTAGGGGGGCAGAATGTACACGCCGCCGTCACTGACATCCAGATCCCAGGGCTGACCGTTGCCAATGTAGCTGTTAAGCTGGAGAGGACGGTACTGTGTCAGCACCCCTACGGTATCAATGCCGGAGTTGGCGCAGTTTGAAAGGGGAAAGTCAATTATCCTGTACTTTCCGCCAAAGGGTACGCTGGGCTTGGCTACATTCTGAGTCAGGGCATAGAGTCTGGAGCCCTGGCCTCCTGCAAGCAGCATGGCAATGCAGCTTTTTTTCACAATTAGCATCCTCCTTAATTGTATTATATTTTCTGATAATTTATTTCCGGTTAAATAAATTCATAGTCTTTTCGGCGCCGCTGACGATATAGCTCTCGACAGCTTTGGCTGCCTGCTTTGAGGCGGCGGCCATATCCTCCGCATCCTGATTTTTGAACACGGACAAAACCCAGTCAGCCATATCGTAATCCGGGTGGGGCGGCGCGCCTACACCCACCTTTATCCTGGGGAAATTATCGGTGCCCAGATGGGCGATGATGCTTTTAAGGCCGTTGTGGCCCCCGGCGGAGCCCTTCTGGCGGATGCGGAGCTTGCCCACATCCAGCGTCACATCGTCAGACACCACCAATACATGCTCCGGGGGGATCTTATAGAACTTTGCGGCCTCGCCCACCGCCTCGCCGGAGAGATTCATAAAGGTCTGGGGCTTCATCAAAAGCACCCTTTCCTCCCCTATCACGCACTCGGCGGTAAGGGCCTTGAATTTGGAGCGGTTGATGCTCACGCTCTTTTCCTTGGAGAGCGCATCCGCCGTCATAAAGCCTGCGTTATGACGGGTATTTTCGTATTTAAGGCCGGGGTTGCCCAGAAAAACCACCAGCCAGCCGATGTTTGAAGCTTTTTTTGAAAAAAACATACCGAGTCCTTAATTACGCCAATCCCCGCAGGTCGCGCTGAGCCTGCGGGGAGGGTATATATCTAAACAATATCAGTTGCTGAACAGGTCAGCGATGGAGACTTCCTCGTAGATGCGGCGGATAGCCTCTGCGAACATGGAAGCGGAGGAGATGTACTTGATCTTGCTGCACTTGGGCTTGTCTGCGGGATAGGGAATGGTATCCAGAAGCAGCAGCTCATCAATGCAGCTCTCTTCAATGCGCTCGATGGCGGGGCCGGAGAGAACGCCGTGGGAAATGCAGGCGGTGACGCTTCTTGCGCCGCCGATCTCAACGATGGCCTTTGCAGCACCGCACAGAGAGCCTGCGGTATCAACGATGTCGTCCAGAATGATGCAGTCCTTGCCTTCAACATTGCCGATGATGTTCATGACCTCGGACTGGTTTGCTCTTTCACGGCGCTTGTCAACAATGGCCATATTGGTGCCAAGGCGCATGGAGAAATTGCGGGCACGGGCAGTGCTGCCAACGTCGGGAGAAACCACCATAACATCCTCGTTGCCCTTGCCGAACCTCTTGATAAAGTGCTTGACGAAAAGCTGAGAGCCGGTCAGATTGTCCACGGGGATATCAAAGAAGCCCTGGATCTGAGCAGCGTGCAGGTCCATGGTCAGGACTCTGTCAGCACCGGCAGCGGTTATGAGGTTTGCAACCAGCTTTGCGGAGATGGGGTCGCGGCTCTTGGCCTTGCGGTCCTGTCTCGCGTAGCCGAAATAGGGCATGACGGCGGTAATGCGGCCTGCGGAGGCGCGGCGCATAGCGTCGATCATGATGAGCATTTCCATCAGATTATCGTTAACGTGGTTGCAGGTGGACTGAACGATAAATACATCGTTGCCGCGGACAGGCTCCAGCAGGGAAACGGAGCATTCACCGTCCGCAAACTGGGTAACATTTGCCTTGCCCAGCTCTCTGAACAGGTCGGCGCAAATGTCCTCTGCCAGGGCGATGTTGGAGTTGCCTGCAAATACTTTTATCTCTTTGCCGTGTGGAATCATAGTCTTTCTCCCTTTTTATACTTGCTTTTCTCATCTTGTTTCATGTGCTTCGACACATACCCATACCGTACTAAATGTACCATAAACCCAAGCAAATTGGAAGCTCTATTTAAAGATATTTTACTCACAAAAAATTCATTTACAATTTGACAGTTTTTAGTTATAATATTAGGCTGACGGTATTGTGAATACAAATTTTGGTATATTTTTTACCATAAGTACATGAAAGTAGTGAAATAATGCTTCAGTTTGAAGAATACAAGGTCAAACTTAATAACGCAAAGCCCATTCTGGATGTTCTTAAAGACGCCCTGAAGCTGGAGGCCGTTCAGAAAGAGATGGACGAGCTGGCCGCGGCCTGCGAGCAGGAGGGTTTCTGGAACGATGTTGAAAAGGCCCAGAATGTTCAGCGCCGCCTGAGAGCTCTGCAGAACAAGAAGGAGAGCTACGACAGGCTCTGCTCCGCGTGGGATGATATGTACACCATGTGCGAAATGGCTATCGAGGAAAATGACGACAGCATTCTCGAGGAGCTGCAGGAGGAGTTCAAGGCCTTCACCAACAGCGCCGACGCCATGCGCCTGAGCACCATGCTCACCGGTGAGTATGACGCCAACAACGCCATCATTACCTTCCAGCCCGGCGCAGGCGGTCTTGAGGCCCAGTCCTGGGCGCACATGCTCTACCGTATGTACTCCCGCTGGGCAGAGCGCCATGACTACAAGGTCAAGGTAATGGACTATGAAGGCGATGACGACGGCGGCATCAAGTATGCCACCATCATGATAGAGGGCGACAATGCCTACGGCTTCCTCCGCAGTGAGCACGGCATCCACCGCCTTATCCGTGTCTCCCCCTTCGATAATCTGGGCCGCCGCCAGACCTCCTTCTCTTCCGTTGAGGTCATGCCCGAGATCCAGAACGACAGCACCATAGAGCTGCGTGATGAGGATATCAAGATGGATGTTTACCGCGCCTCCGGCGCAGGCGGCCAGAAGGTCAACAAGACCTCCTCCGCTGTCCGTCTGACCCATCTGCCC
>CAZYTE010000025.1:0-15458 GCA_964649425.1 uncultured Oscillospiraceae bacterium | reverse complement strand
GTCAAGGGCGATGTGGTGGTCATACGCTACGAGGGCCCCGCAGGCGGCCCCGGTATGCGCGAGATGCTCAACCCCACCTCCGCCATTGCAGGCATGGGGCTTGATAAGGATGTGGCCCTCATCACTGACGGCCGCTTCTCCGGCGCCACCCGCGGCGCATCTATCGGCCATGTGTCTCCCGAGGCGGTCAGCGGCGGCGTAATCGCCTATGTGAAGGATGGCGATATGATCTCCATCGATATCCCAGCCTACTCCATCGAGCTGAAGCTCAGCGATGAAGAACTGGCAGAGCGCCGCAAAACCATGGAGATAAAGAAAAAAACCGGCATCAAGGGTGCACTTGCCCGCTATGCCGCTCAGGTCAGCTCCGCGGACAAGGGCGCTGTCATCAACAAGTTTGAGGGCTAAGCCATGACTGAGCAGGAACTGAAAACTCTGGCAGCGGAGCTGTCAGCTCTCAGTGTGTTTCGAGGCATTCTCCGGCATAAGCCCATGGCGGCCCTCATAGAGTTTCTGGACAATCGGGGCAGCACACGGGAGAAGATGAGTTTGTATGGCGAATTTGTCAGCTCTCTGGCAGAGGATGGTTACAGCCTGTCCGATTTCTTGCGCAGGGCGGTGTACGAGGATGAAAACTCTTATGTTGTCTCCCGCGCCCACAATGAGGAAGTGCCTGCGGCGCTCTCCGCCAATGCGGAGGCAGAGCTGGAGCTGCTCTCCCGTCTGGGAAGTCTTGATGCTCAAGTGCTCTGCGCCGATCCGGACTACCGCGGCTATGTGCCGAGGTTTGAAAACGAGCCCCTTGATTTAAAGGAAAGCTACCGGCAGCGTATTGAAAATATCGGCAATTGCGGCTACGGCGTCTTTGCGTCCGCAAAGATGTTCCGTGTTGAAAATGACGAGGTCCTGCCTGTAAAATCCGCGGATGAGATCGGCCTTGACAGCTTCGTGGGCTATGAAGCTGAGCGGCAGAAGGTTTTTGACAATACCAGGGCTCTGGTGGAGGGCAGACCTGCTGCCAATGTGCTGCTGTTTGGCGATGCGGGCACAGGCAAGTCCTCCACTGTGAAGGCCTGCGCCAACCATTTTGCTTCTGAGGGCGTGCGGCTTATTGAGCTTCGCAAGGATCAGCTTTTCAGTCTGGGTCACATCATGGGCAAAATTGCGGACAATCCTTTGAAGTTCATAGTTTTTATTGATGATCTTTCTTTCAATAAAAATGACGACAGCTTCAGCATGCTCAAGGCTGTGCTGGAGGGCTCCGCTTCCGCAAAGGCGCACAATGCTGTTATCTATGCAACCAGCAACCGCCGGCATATTGTGAAAGAGAAGTTTTCCGACAGAAACGGTGACGATGTGCACCACAGCGACACTGTTCAGGAGCTTTTGAGCCTGTCTGACCGCTTTGGCCTGACGGTTTACTTTGAAAAGCCCAACAAGAGCCTGTATCTGGACATTGTTCACGCACTGGCCGAAAAGCAGGGCGTTGATATTGACAGGCCTGAGCTGGATATCAGGGCAGAGGCCTTTGCGCTTACAAAGGGCAGCCGCTCACCCCGGGCAGCCGAGCAGTTTATAAACAGCTTGTTATAATAAAAATCCCGGCTCAGCCGGGATTTTTGTGAATGGGAGGATAATATGGAAGAGCTTGGTTTTCGTTTTGCCGAAGAAAAGGACTGCGGCCTGATCCTGCATTTCATCCGGCAGCTGGCTGAGTATGAGAAAATGCTGGACGAGGTAGTTGCCGACGAGGAGCTTTTAAAAAAGTGGATCTTTGAAAAGGAAAAGGCTGAGGTCATCTTTGCCCTTGCCGACGGCAGGGAGGTTGGCTTTGCCCTGTTTTTCCATAATTTTTCCACCTTCCTGGGCAGAGCGGGACTCTATCTGGAGGATCTGTATGTGGAGCCTGAGTACCGGGGTCGGGGCTATGGAAAGGCACTTCTCAAAAAGCTGGCGCAGATCGCAGTGGAGCGTGGCTGCGGCAGGCTGGAGTGGTGGTGCCTTGATTGGAACAGACCCAGCATTGACTTTTATCTCTCCATGGGCGCAGAGCCCATGAGCGATTGGACTACCTATCGTGTCACGGGAGATAAGCTGAATGAAATGGCCCGATAATTGGACGGAGTAAAAGGTAATGAAAAAAGTTCTTATTGTCGCTTCTACCCGGATACATATAATAAATTTCCATTTGCCCTACATTCAGCGGTTCAGGGAGCTTGGATGGGAGGTCACTGTTGCGTGCGGAAATTGCAGTGAGGAGATTCCTGATGCGGACAGATGCATTGACCTGCCGTTTGAAAAGAGAATGAGCTCGCCCAGCAATTTTTATGTTTCCCATATGCTGCGCAAAGAGATTAAGAGAAATAAATATGATCTTCTGCTGTGCCACACGTCTTTGGCGGCTTTTTTTGCAAGACTGGCTGTCTTTGGCCTGAAGAAACGTCCTGCAGTTTGCAATATGGTACATGGCTATCTGTTTGACGATGACAGCTCATGGCTCAAAAAAGCCGTGCTTACTGCTGCGGAGAAGCTTACAATGCCCGTTACAGAATTGATTCTGACCATGAATGCCTATGACAAAGAATATGCCGAGTCCCATAAGCTGGCAAAACGAATAGAAAATATTAACGGCATAGGTTTGAATTGTCATAGAGAAACTTGCCCGGCTGAGATAAAAAAGGAGCTCGGCATAGCAAATGACAGCTTTTTGCTGATGTATGCTGCGGAGTTTTCAAAAAGAAAGAGTCATAGCGTGCTGATAAAGGCAATGACAATGCTGCCGGAGAATGTGGTATTGCTGCTGCCGGGTAAAGGAGACCTGCTTGAAGAAGCAAAGCTTCTTGCAAAAGAATTGAATGTTGCTGACAGAGTGTTGTTTCCGGGCTATGTCAAGAATGTGGGGAGCTGGTATGCCTCGGTGGATGCGGCAGTGTCGTCCAGCCGCTCGGAAGGTTTGCCCTTCAATATTCTGGAGGCCATGCACTACGGCCTGCCTGTGGTAGCCAGTGCTGTGAAAGGACACACAGACCTGATAATTGACGGGGAAAGCGGTTTGCTGTATCCATACGGTGATTCAGAAGCCTGTGCGGACAGGATTTTGCAGATCCTAAACGAGCCGGAATATGGAAAAGCTCTGGCAACGGCTGCCGGAAAAAAGGTACGGGAGTATTATCTCGAAAATGTTTTGCCCGGTGTGATGGAGTTGTACCTGTCAGCTTTAAAATGAAATTACGGAAAGAGCCCTGTGCGGTCGGTTTGGATCGCACAGGGCTCTTTTGATTAATCAGAGCAGCAAAGACTAAAATATATCCAAATACAAAAGGGAGGCCTTTAAATGAAAACCTATGGATATATAAGAGTGTCTTCGAGAGACCAGAAAGAAGACCGGCAGCTTGCTGCGATGCTGGCATTTGGGGTGTGCAGGGAGGATGTCACGATTGAAAAGCTGTCGGGCAAAGATTTTGAACGGCCGGGATATAAACATTTGGTCAGAAAACTAAAGGAAAATGACATTCTGGTAATAAAAAGCATTGACCGTCTGGGGAGAAACTATGATGAAATTCTGGAGCAGTGGAGATATCTGACAAAGAAGAAAAAGGTGGCCATTGTGGTGCTGGATATGCCGCTTCTTGATACAAGGCAGGACAGAGATCTGATGGGTACTCTGATTGCCGATATCGTTCTGCAGCTTCTCAGCTATGTGGCTCAGACGGAGAGAGAATTTATCAGGCAGCGTCAGGCAGAGGGAATAGCCGCGGCAAAAGCCAAAGGAATAAAATTCGGCCGTGCCAAAATGGAGCGACCGAAAAATCTGCCAATATATGCAGAACAATGGAAAAACGGAACTGTATCATCCAGACAGGCGGCAAAAGAGCTGGGGATAAGCCATACTACATTTATAAAGTGGGCAAAAAGTTAAAGTTGGCATAAAAAGTACACTTTTGAAACCATAAGTACACTCTAAATTACACCCAAATAAATCTTCTCCGATTCAATTTTGTGGCACGATTTATGACAAAATAACCCAATTTTTGAGTTGCATGTACAACAAGGCGTTGAGAAAAGCCTGAAAAGGGTATAAACACACAGAATAATTGATTGTTAAATTATACTACTTGTGCCCGGTTAATGCAACTATTTTACGGAATTTAAAGTGTACCTTAGTTTACAGAGAAGTGTCAGAAAGCCTTTAGAATACAAGGAATGCCGGCTGCCATGATAAGAGAGAATCAGAAGATTTTAAATAAACTGAATATCTTTCTGGACGGTGTGCTGATTGTTTCATCCATGCTTTTGGCTTACTGGATCAGGTTTGAGTTTTTTCGCGCTACTGTGCACAGGCTTGCCTTTGACTATTATCTATCTGCGGTTGCCATTCTGACAGTAGTTCAGCTGTTAACTTATAAAACTCTTGGGCTTTACGACACCAACAGAAAGAACAGGCTTCTCAAAGAACTGTCAAAGATTTTTCTTGTAAATCTTATTGTCTTCACCATGGCGCTGACTGTGTTCTTTGTACTGAAGATTACAGACTTTTCCCGCGGCGTTCTGGCAGCATTTTTTGTACTTGAAAATGGTGCGCTGTTTGCAAAGAAGATCTGCATACGACTTTTCCTTCGGCAGATTCGCCGCAAGGGATATAACCAGAAGACCATAATTATAGTCGGCAGCGGTGAGATGGCCAACAGCTGCAACCTCGAAATAAAAAATCACCCGGAGCTGGGATATCGTGTGCTGGGATATATCGGCACATATAGGGAAGACCTGTCGGGTGTGCGTCTGGGAAATCTCCATCAGATAAATCAGCTCTTGAGAAAGTACAATCCGGACGAGCTTATCGCGGCGCTGGAAGTGGATGAGTATGCCGCTCTGCCTGCGGTGATAGATGCCTGCGAGGCAAATGGCATACGTTTTTCTCTGGTGCCCTGCTATGCAAAGTATATTCCCATGCGCCCGCAGGTGGACTCTCTCAACGGCATCCCACTGCTTAACCTGAGAGAAATCCCCTTGGATAATTTTCTAAACGCTTTCATGAAGCGCAGTATGGATGTTGTCGGCGCTGTACTGCTCATTGTTCTCACAGCACCCTTGATGCTGGTAACGGCTATTGGTGTAAAGCTCAGTTCACCCGGACCCATTATTTTCCGGCAGGAAAGGGTTGGCCGCAGAAATGAGACCTTTTATATGTATAAGTTCCGTTCCATGCGTGTCAATGACAGTGAGGCAACCGGCTGGAGTACGAATTCTGACCCACGCCGCACCCGCTTTGGCTCTTTTATCCGCAAGTATTCCATCGATGAACTGCCCCAGTTCTTTAATGTGCTTAAAGGAGATATGAGTCTTGTGGGCCCCAGGCCGGAGATGCCCCATTATGTGGAGCGGTTCAGGGATGATATACCCATGTACATGGTGAAGCATCAGGTGCGCCCCGGCATAACCGGCTGGGCACAGGTCCACGGTCTGCGGGGAGACACCTCTATCGAGGAGCGTATCAGACATGATCTGTACTACATAGAAAACTGGTCTACAATGTTGGATGTTGTAATTTTGTTTAGAACGCTTGTGTGCTTGAAGAACAGTGAGCAAGCAGTAGACATAGAGTCTCAGCAGAGCGATAAAATAGAACAAAAAATAACCAGGGGTTAAGTAGGATATTTCGAGAAAGCATCAGCTTGTATGAAAACTTATGGGGAGGAAGTTGGCCATGGGAGAAAGATGCTATAACTGTTTCCGAGATAAAAATACAGAGGGCAGCTGTTTGTTTTGCGGCTTTGATGTGGCAGAAAACAGGGAGCAGTACCCAATGTCATTGCAGCCGGGCACAATCCTGAACGGCAAGTACATCGTTGGACGAGTACTGGGGCAGGGGGGATTTGGCGTTACCTATGTGGCACAAGAGTATGACTCTAAAAGATTGGTTGCCATCAAGGAGTTCTTTCCAAGAGAGATGGTTACCAGATATAAAGGGAACGATATAGTTGCCTTTACGGGCGGCCAGGTGGAAACCTATGCGTTTGGCAAAGGAAAGTTCCTTGAAGAAGCCAGGACCATAGCCCAGTGCAAGGGCGTTCCGGGCGTAGTAGATGTGTACAGCTATTTTGAAGAAAACGGTACCGCATATTTTGCCATGGAATATGTGGAGGGCGGAAATCTTTATTCACGCGTGAAGGAAAAAGGCGTGATGGGTATGATGGAGGCCAAGCAGTATTTGTTGCCGGTCATGAAGGCATTATCGGAGATACATGCCAAAGGCATTATACATAGGGATATTTCCCCGGATAATATCATGCTCAGAGTGGACGGCAGCTCAGTCCTTGTGGATTTTGGTGCGGCAAGACACAGCACAGGCGAGAAAAGCATGAGTCTGGATCTTATTATAAGACATGGATTTGCACCCATTGAGCAGTACCAAAGACATGGTAAGCAAGGCCCGTTTACAGATATTTATGCCATGGCTGCAACACTCTACTATCTTATAACAGGCAAAGTTCTGCCGGATTCAGTGGAGCGTGTCGCGGTGGATGAGGCTGTGTGGCCCAGCACCTTGGGTGTTGGAATAAATAGCAGAGAAGAGCAGGCCCTGATGAGGGCTCTCTCTGTAAAACCGGACAGCAGATATCAGAATATGGACAGCTTTATTGAGGATTTAGGGTGGGAAGAAAGCCGAATAGAACCCGGTCCTGTTTCGAAACCCAATGAGTTTTTGGCTATGGCTATGGAAGCTATTGGAAAAGCCAACTGGAGCGAAGCAGCAGCCTATCTGAAAATTGCTCAGAAGGACGACGCTGTGAATCCGGAGGTGTATCTTGCCAAATTGATGGTTGAACTTCAAGTAACCGGCAAAGAGCATCTGTTTGAACGCAAGGTACCTTTTGACGACAGCGAAAACTATGTTATGGCCGTGCAGTACGCAGATGATGCCTTACGTCAGGAACTGGAATCAGCAAGTGCTTCAATCAGAGATCGCAGCCACAGGCGAAAAAAACTGCTGAAAAGAATCGCAATTATTTCCGCTTCCTGTGCTGCAGCACTTGCCTTGATCATAGGCGCGGCAGCACTGATGTCCAACAAATCTAATACGATAACACCAGAAAAACCAGTCACATCGTTTGTGCCCGTTATGGCAACTGCGGGACCGGAACTGGTGCTCAAAATGCCAGTTCTTGAGCTTGAGGCAGACGATAATAACGATTATAACTTTAAACGGATTAATGCCGAATTGGAGCCGAACAAGATTTACACGCTTCGCTTTGACAATGTGAAAGTAACAAAAGGGAATACGGTTGGAGTTGGGGCAATAATATACGACTTTGGGCAAGGAGAAACTACCAAACAGCTATACTCGGAGATAATAAATATTAGCGATAAATCAGGTGAGTACAAGTGCATACTAAAAACTCCGGCTTCGTTTTCTGACGACACGGACATTCTAATATATGCGGGTATTTGTGGAAAAACAAAGGGTGTAGGGGTTAGCTTTGAGGGAGTTTCTTTGTATGAAGGAGAATTCGAGATTGTAAAACTTAAACCTTCTGTTAATACGGAATTGCTTTTAGTTACGCCAAAGCTGGAACTGAAAGCAAATCCAGATAATGATTATAATTTTGGAAAGCTTAGTGTAAAGTTGGAACCGAATCAGTTTTATACACTTTGCATCGACAAGGTTAGCGTTACTGAAGGACAGACTTCAGGTATAGGAATTATTGTTTACGATTTTTCGGAGAATGCAAAGCTGAAAGAGAAAGATTCAGAATTAATTAGTCTTAATGAATCACAGGGATCACAGGGAGCTATAAAGTGTGTGCTTAATACACCTAGTGATATTGGAGATAAAACAGATATCCTACTGTATGCTGGAATCCAAGGAAAGACCAAAGGCGTCGGTGTTACATATGAGGGTATTCACCTGTATAAGGGAGTATACGGGAATTAATAAGGAAAAGAGAAAGATCGGAGGACAAAACCATGGCAGAATCAAAATGTGCAAGAGGACATCTTTACGATTCCAGTAAACATGCATCCTGCCCCTACTGCAATTCTCAGAATGTCTCTGTGAATTTTGAGAATCCTGTTTCGGAGATTGGGGTAACAGAGCCGCTGAATGGTTATGGTGGTGCGGTGGGCTTTCAGCCAGATACAATAAACGCTACGCAGCCGCTCAACCCCACTGTTCCGGTAAATGTTCCGGAAGAAATCAGAGGTACGGTTACTATCGGCGGAATTACTGTTGGCCCAATAGAAGCGGTTGCCGGCTGGCTGGTCTGCGTTGAAGGTCGCAACAAGGGCAAGGATTACCGCCTTGTTGCAAGAAACAATACTGTTGGCCGAAGCAGCAGAAATGATGTTTGCATATCCGAAGATGAGACTATTTCTTCAGAGAACCAGCTGAACATCAACTACGACCGCAGGGGCAATTGCTTCGTTGTATGGACCGGAGCAGGAATCAAGAACACCAATTATCTCAATGGCAAAGCGGTATACAGTGAAACAGTTCTTGAACCTTATGATGTGCTTGAGGTTGGCAAGACAAAGCTGATATTTGTTCCATTTTGCGGAGAGAAGTTCCAGTGGGCAGAATCGTAATCAGGTGATATAAGATGATTTTTTCTTTCGGAAGGAGAAAACGGACAGATGTGAGGTCTGTTCCGAAACCTGTAGAAGCTGAAAGCTTGAACCTAAGCTATCAGATTGCGTTCTTGCAGGGAATCGGCAGAAGAAAGGAACAACAGGATTCTTTTGCGCTGGTAAACCATGATGACGTAGTGGCGATTAAACGCCATGGTCTGCTGGCGGCTGTGGCTGACGGCATGGGCGGAATGGCCGGCGGAAAAGGGGCCAGTGAGACGGTTGTACGTACTTTGGTTCAGACTTTTGAACAGATGAATATGGAAACAGATATTCCTACGCAGCTGTATGATGCCATAATCGAAGCCGGAGGAAATGTGTATGAAAGTCTCAGGGAAAATGGCGGCAGCACAGTGGTCGCCTGCATCTGTTATGATGAAAAGCTTTACTATGCCAGCGTAGGAGACAGCTGCTTGTTCTTGTTGAGAAACGGACAGTTAGTTCGGGTGAACAGGGAGCAGAACAGCCTGAACCTGGAGTATATGAAGAGTATCCGGGCCGGCAGTGTGGACCCCAGCTTTGCCAGAGCAAGCAGCAGACAGACTGCACTGTCCGAGTATGTGGGCAAAAGACACATTGATGAGATTGATTATCTTCGTCGCCCGCTGCAACTTTTAGATGGTGATACTATACTCATTTGTTCCGATGGAGTCAGTGGGTTTATGTCTGCGGATTCCATGCTTCAAAGTATGCTGTCCGGGAGTCCGAGAGATATTTGTTCCTGTTTGGAAGAAAACTTACGCATAACCAATGATCCACATCAGGATAACTATACTGCAATAGCTATCCAATGCAGATATTAAATTGGAAGGTGAAAGAAATGAAAAAAAGATGTTTAGCTATTTTGGTTGCTCTTACAATACTTTTAAGCCTTAATATTTGTGCTTTTGCGGATACAACTGCTTCTGAAGCCAGAAACGGTGTTGCTGTCCTTGCTACTTGTGCTCAGATTAACGGCGGAACACCGACACCTTGGGCGCATGGTACCTGTTTCTTTATCGGCAATGGCGGAGAGAATCCCCAGTACATGCTTACGAACTACCATGTAGTCCAGGATTATCTGGAGTACGGCAGAGGAGAAACCATATCCACCGGTGAAGGCGTTTTGAAGATGCTGCTCAGAGTATACTATTCAAATAACGATTATGCCGAAGCCTATCTGGTGGACTATGATGAAGCTCAGGATACCGCACTTCTGAGACTTGCTGCACCTACAGACAAGCGCAGCGCACTGAAACTCCACATTCCCGATGACAGCCTTGTGGGCAGCCAGATTTATACTATCGGCTATCCCGGTTATGCGGATTATATTGATCCTACCACCACTTGGGGTATCAATGACTCTCTGGTTACCAAAGGCACTATTGGCCGTTTGTCTATTGTTAGAGGCTCCGGTACCCAGTGGCTGCAGCTTGCGGATACTCAGTGGAATGGCGGCAACTCCGGCGGCCCCCTCGTAGCTGATGATGGTGCTGTTGTAGGCATGGTTTCCTGGGGATATTCCGATGAGTCTAAAGATATGTATCTTGCAGTAAATATTGAGTCTGTTATACCCATGCTCAACAACAATGGTGTGGAATATGAACTTGTGGGAGAGGGACTTCCCTCTTGGCTTCTGCCTGCTGCCATTGCAGCGGTAGCCGCGGTGCTGTTGGTTGTTGTCATTGTAATTGTCGCAAAGAAACTCAAAAAAAAGGATCTCGTCGTTCGAATTGCTACCGTACGTTCCCTTGCTGCTCAGCATGCAGGTCAGAGAGCTGTTGTAGGAAGCCAGCAGGTGTTCATCGGACGTCAGAGCAACTGCGCTATCATATTTGCCAACAATACTCCTGGCGTCAGCGGTGTACACTGCTCCCTCAGCTGGGATAAGAATACAGGTGATTTTACCCTGACTGACCTGAAGTCTACTTACGGCACTTTCCTTGTCACAGGCCAGAAGCTCAATCCCCATGTGCCTTATCGTCTCAGAAACGGCGATAGTTTCTACCTTGGTGAGATGAGCAACATGCTCCGCGTGGAAGTGGAGTAAAACGACATGGTTTTAAGCAGCTATAGCTTTACGAGCCCCGGAGGGCGGGAAGAGAATCAGGATTCGGTGGGAATCCGTGAAGAAGGTGTTGACGGCATTTATGTAGTTGCCGATGGCCTGGGAGGACACCGGGATGGAAAAGAAGCTTCTTCCTGCGTGGTCGATTCTATGCTGAAGGCCTGCGGCACGGAAGATGCGGAGATTTCTGAAAAGTGGCTCAAGCGTTGCTTTTCTGATGCGAATGCGAAGATACTGGAGCTACAGAAAGAAAAAAACAGCACCATGAAAAGCACTGCTACAGCACTGATTATCTCAGGATCTACCGCTTGCTGGGCACACACCGGTGACTGCAGGCTTTACCATCTGCGCAGCAACCGAATTGAACATATAACAGAAGATCATTCTGTTGCCTACAAGAAGTACAAAGCCGGGCAGATAAGCAGAGCCCAGCTTTGCACGGATGAAGACCAGTCTGTGCTGCTAAAGGTGCTTGGCAATAATGAGCGATGGGAGCCCGAAACAAACAGCTGCGCTATAGAGCAAGGTGATGCTTTCCTTTTGTGTTCCGATGGCATGTGGGAGTACATCTGGGATGAAGAGATCCTTGTGGACTGGCTTAAATCGGATAGCCCTAAGGAGTGGGCAGAGTATCTGTTGCTTCGGGCAATAAACCGGATTGACACCGGTAATGATAATTTGTCTATCATAACTTTAATGATAGATTAAGGCTCCATCAAGGAGGAACAATCATGACAAAAAAGCTGATTTCGCTGCTTTTAAGCTCTCTGCTCATATTGGGTTGTCTGGGAGTGAGTGCTGCTGCAGACACGGCAGAGCCTGAGGTGCTGGCGGTATATCGAACGGAAAATAAGCTTTATTCTTTTTTAAGTGTTGATGAAAACAATACTGTCAAATTTAAAGGCAGCGATGCGGAGTTGGGCGGAAATTTGGCAGAACCCAAACGCATTCTGGAAGGTGAATATGGCGCTACTTATATTGTTTTGCTTGATATTACCGAGTCCATGGAAGATTACAAGGACGATGTAAAGGCCTTTCTTAGTGGCCTGCTGGAAAACAAAGTATGGTCAAGCAGAATGATACTTGTGCCGTATGTTTCAAGTCCACACCTCAATAGTGTGACGGATACGATTGGAATGAGCAGAGAAGAGGCCATAGAGGCAATAAATAACTTTTTTGACAGCATTGGCTATATCAATGCGGATAATTATGCTTACTCAAGCATCGCAGAGCTTGTTGACTATCTGAACACGGATTGCCATGCTTCTGCAGGTGATTTGATCAATCTGATTCTAATAACCGACAGTGTTGATGAAAACAAGGGATCAAAAGCCGTGGATGCTGCCCGAGATAAGCTGAAATCAAGCCCCGAACTGCTGTTTCATACAATCCTGTTCAGCAACAAAAAAAGCGTTGATTCCAAGCTTGATGGCATGGGCATGAATCTGACTGTCAATAAGGAACTGGATGCTAAAAGTGCTGCAAAAAAAATGGTCAGTACTCTTTCCGAAGTTCACAGAATAGCCCTGCCTTGGGTAATGGCGGAACAGACCGTTGAACGGGATACCGTCGAGTGGTATCTGCAGTTTTGGCACGAGGCAGCAGTTTCCACCCGCATTGTAAAGATGGAAAATGTTGCACTTCTTGTTCAGAATGAGAGCGGGCAACTGCATGTGATCGGGCACGAAGTAGTAACCGACATCCCCGATGAGATGCCGGATGAAGATGCGGTAGCGGTAGCGGAGTCTGAGTCCGAATCAGGGCCGAAGGATCAGCAATCTGCAGCTGAAGAAAACCCGGATAGTGTTAAACCCGATGGAGAAGCGGCTGAAGAAAACCCAGATAGCGAGGAACCTGTTGGAGAAGAGCCTGAAGAAGCACCCGATGAGGAGAATGCTGAAAATTCGGAAGATGGTGAAGTAATTCCAGCACAAGGTGATGAAAAGCCTGGACTTTCTTCATTAAAAGAGAAACTGAATGACCGTGTGGTAATAATTCTGATTGCAGCTATTGCTGTTCTGCTGGTTATCATTGTAGTCTTGATAGTCTGTGCTGGCAGGAAGAAGGTAAAACCCAACGCTTATTCAATCTTCATGCAGCTTGAAGTACTTTCCGGTAAGTGTACCAGCAAGAAAAGAGAATTCTACCTTACGGATGAGTTGTTGATTGGTACCAGCAGGAAGTGTGATGTAATTTTCAAAGAAGCAGAAATGTCTGCTACCAACACAAGAGTGTTCATGAAAGATGGATTTATCTTTGTGGCAGATTTGAACTCGGAGCGCGGTACTGCAGTAGAGGGTATGAGAATATTCTCACCCAACAGACTCAGAAGCGGAGAACAAATATCCGTAGGAAGTGTCAGATTCAGATTCTATTTCTGATAGGCAAAAAGAATGTTGTAGATCTCGCCGTATTTTACGGCGAGATCTACACAGCAATAATGAGGTATGGGCAAATATGTAAAAAGGTTTTTTGAGCATAGTGACGCCTGTTTACAATTCAGAGGCATATTTGTCAAACTGCCCAGAAGGATCGTTAAAAACATCCCTAGAGAATACGGAAATAGTATTGATTGATGATGGTTCAACAGATTATAGCTATCGGGTGTGTTACATAGAAAACTGTCTTCCGCTTTTGGATATCCAGATTTTGCTCATGACATCGGGACATGTAAGAAAAGAAGAGGCAATAATGAAGTTTTCAATCATAATTTGCGTTTATAATACTGCGAAGCCATATCTTGATGAATGCCTGCAAAGTATTTTTGAATCAACCTTGAGTGTTTCCGAGTATGAAGTAATCATTGTAGATGATGGTTCGACGATAGGCTATTCAGACTTAACAGCGCGGTATTCGGTTAGATACTACAAAACAGAAAATAAAGGCCCTTTGTGTGCCAGAATCTATGGTACAAATTTGGCCCGTGGCGAGTACGTGGCTTATGTAGACAGTGATGATGTGGTGTCCTGCAACTACCATCTGCCTATGTTACGTACAGCAGACAGATGTTGTGCAGATATTGTCATAAATGGATGGGCTTTTAAAACAGACCGCTCTTGCCGGACTTGCTATAAAGATACAACCATGGCAAAGAGAATAGATTCAAAAGGCGATGAAACCCTTTTGCTGTTTTCTAATCAGCAAGGACGGGAGCACTCATACTATGTAAACTGGAACAAGATATACAGGCGCGATACAGTCTTAAAGACAATTAAACAGCTTGAAACAATGGGCCTTTCTGAAAACCGGATGATGTTTGCAGAAGACACTCTGTTCAATTTTTTCAATTACAAGTTTGCGGACCGTGTCGTCAACATAAACTCAGGCTTTTATTTTTATCGAATTCACGACGACCAGATTTCTAAAAGCAATGCGCCAGATCGACTAAAAGAGCAGCTAAATTGTATGGCGTTTGCGCTGGATTGTATGGCCAATAACATTGGGGAAAACGAATATAAAGAAGAAATCAAGAAGAACATAGAAGAATGGCGAGCTCTTATGTCAAGGACACATTATCAGATTGCCAGATCGAACAGATGTTCGGACATTTTTGATGATATAAAAAAAGCTTATCATGTGTCCAAATTAAATAAACCAACGGCAAAAGACGCTGCAGTATACGTAAAGGCGGAACTGTTGGGAAAAAATTTTTGCACCATTGATAAAAAAATTGCTG
Source organism: uncultured Oscillospiraceae bacterium (assembly GCA_964649425.1). Classification (GTDB taxonomy): domain Bacteria; phylum Bacillota; class Clostridia; order Oscillospirales; family Oscillospiraceae; genus Limivicinus. Next base: position 1,110 of record CAZYTE010000025.1, on the reverse strand, counting down.
AATTATATACAAACGGGATACCATCAAAGATTATTTATGAAAAGAAATGCAGATGGTTGTCAAGGTTAATTGATGGAACTAAGCAAACCGCAGATTCAGAGGCTGCGCTTAAGACAAATGAAACAGTAATTCCTAAAAGGGTGAACAGCCTTGGAGATAGACTTATTCATAACCCATACCTGTATAAACTGGGAATGTTCCTGTTTAAAAAAGGATCAAAAGCACGTGCGTTTTTGAAACGCTGTCTATAGCATTAGATAATACTGAAAAATGATGCAGAGAGAATTCTTCCTGGGAAAGGGTTAGTATGATTTTCGGCGGTAATTTGTCTGGGAGGCATTGGCTGAAAAGGTAAGAATCCAAGAAAGCCTGCTGATATACCATATTAAGAATGTACAAACGATACATTAGTTTGCACTAAATGGAGAGTTATCTATGTTGAAAATAATAAAAAGTTTTTTGAAAAAGTTTCTGCCGCCACCGGTTTCATCTTTTATGCGAGAAATCAACATTCTTTTATCGCAGATAAAAGAACTTCAGGAGCAAGTAGCTTTACTCAGAAAACAGATTTTGGCGATGGAGGAAAAAAATTGCAATCAGAATAAGTTGCTCTTGGAAAGAATTGAGAAAGAGAGTGAAAAACAAAACAGAGAAACAGAACGCCAGAAAAAAGCTTTTCTGGAGAGTACGGCGTATATAGTAGAAAAAATGTCGGTAGGAAATGATGAACTATGCGCATTTAAACAAAAACAAAATGAAGTTAATAATCAAATTAAGATTGGAGTAGCTGGCATCTCAAGCAATTTAGAAGCACTTGTCGAAGAGAACGCTTTGTCAAAAAAAGAAATGCAAAATAAGCTTGACGATATACATTCAGCAGCTGTTCAATCTCTGGTTAATTATTCATCAGATTTAGCAACAGTGTCAGAGTCCGTTGATAGTCTGAAATACAATGCGCCAGAATATGTCAGTAGATTATCGAGTAGTTTGTCGGAGGGCATTCAAAAAATGACTATTGATATAGAAACGGTGAAAAGTTATGCGATGGAAACTGTTTGGGCCGAGGTGTTTAATAATACAATCAGCAATTCCACTTGGCTAAAAGACAAG
>CAZYTE010000024.1:0-15927 GCA_964649425.1 uncultured Oscillospiraceae bacterium | reverse complement strand
GAAGATATCGACAAGGCCGTCAAGGAAGCTGAGATGTATGCAGCTGAGGACGCAAAGCGCAAGGAAGAGATCGACATCCGCAACCAGGGTGACCAGATGGCATACCAGACCGAGAACACTCTCAACGAGCTGGGCGACAAGCTGGATCCCGCTGAGAAGGCAGAGGTCGAGCAGAAGCTGGCTTCTCTCAGGACCGCACTCACCGGCAACGACAGCGCAGCTATCAAGGCAGCTACCGAGGAGCTGACTCAGGCATTCTACAAGCTGTCCGAGAAGATGTACCAGGCAGCAGGCGCTGCACAGGGCGCAGGCTGCGATCCCAACTGCGGCGGCAACTGCGGTGACTGCGGCGGCGGTCAGGACTACTATGACGCAGACTACACCGTAGTTGACGAGGATAAGTAATCCGATTTTGTAAGATGTTCATTGAGGCGAGGAGAATTCCCCGCCTCAATGGTGCGTATTTTGGAGTAAAATATGGCAGATAAACGAGATTATTACGAGGTGCTGGGCGTTGAAAAGAGCGCCAGTGCCGATGAGATAAAAAAAGCATACCGCAAGATCACCAAGGCCAACCACCCCGACCTGCACCCCGGTGACAAGGAGTGCGAGGAGCGCTTCAAGGAGGCAAACGAAGCCTACGAGGTGCTGTCCAATGCCGAGACGCGCCAGAAGTATGACCAGTTCGGTCATGCGGCCTTTGACCCCAACGCAGGCTATGGCGGCGCAGGCTTTGACGGCTTCGGCGGCTTCAGCGATATTATCAATGACATATTCGGCGGCGGCTTCAGTGGCTTTGGCGGCGGTGCTTACAGAAGCAACCCCAACGCCCCCCGCAAGGGTGAGAATCTCCGCACCAGACTGACCATCAGCTTTGAGGAGGCCGCTTTCGGCTGCGAAAAGGATATCAGTGTCAGCCGCGTGGAGCAGTGCCCCGACTGTAATGGCAGCGGCTGCGCCGCAGGCACCACCCCCGAGGTCTGCCCCGACTGTAAGGGTACCGGTACCGTGCGCGTAACTCAGCGCACCCCCTTTGGCGTCACCCAGTCCAGCACCGCCTGCACCAAGTGCCGCGGTACCGGCAAGATCATACATCAGCCCTGCGGCAGCTGCCGCGGAGCCGGCACTGTGCGCAACCAGCACAAGACTACCGTTAAGGTCCCCGCAGGTATTGACGACGGCCAGACCATTTCCCGTCCCGGCCATGGCAATGCAGGTGTAAACGGCGGCCCTGCCGGTGATCTGCTCGTGAACATCACCGTCAAGCCCCACGAGCGCTTCGGTCGTGACGGTACCTCCGTCATTCTGGAGCAGGAGATCACCTATGCTCAGGCAGCTCTGGGTGCCGAGATCGAGGTACCCACTCTGGACGGCAGAGTAAAGCTGACCATTCCCGAGGGCACTCAGCCTGACACCGTTTTCAGAATGAAGGGCAAGGGCATCCCCCATCTCCACGGCAACACCAGAGGCGACCAGTTCGTTTCCATCAGGCTGAAAGTTCCCAAGAATCTGAACTCTGAGCAGAAAGAACTGCTCAAAAAGTTCGCATCCGCCATGGGCGAGGATGAATCCGGCACTACAAGCAAGGGCATTTTCGGCAAGAAAAAGAAGTAGAATAAAAAACCGGACATCTTTTGATGTCCGGTTTTTGTGTTATGCACATTAATTAGCTGATACGGATCTCCTTGGCGCGGTGCATCTGGAATTCGTTGGCCATATCATAGCTGTTATAGCGGTTGAACTCATTCTGCAGAGCCTTTCCGTTCAGTGCGTAGGTAACGATGAAGGTATCTTCCTGAAGGTGAGACCAATACTCAACGTCCCAGGTGACATATCCGTCCTCGTCCGACTTCTGCTCATGGAGAACAAAGTCGACCTGACGGCCGCTTCTCATCAGCTCCATAAGGATTTCCTTATTGACTTCAACGTCTTTATGCAGAACGGTGTCGTGTGCAATTCTAAGGGCTTCGCTCACTACGGAAACTTCCTTTCTTGATAGAATATCCACAAGGCCGAGGCGCTATTCGGTCTAATAGCAATGATATCATAAGTTTTTCAAAAATACAAATACAAAAGCATAGAAAATCCCGTTATTTTTGAAAAAATAACGGGATAATTCTAATCTGATTCCTTTGTTCCCGACTACTTGCTCTTTTTAGCACCCATAGTATTTTCTTTGCCGCGATACACAACAAACTTGCAGAACAGAAACTCCAGCACAAAATTTGAAAGCATCGTAACAGCCAGGATCAGAAAATCGTTGACACCCCGAGCTTCAGCCATATTGCCCAGAAAAGTGGACAGCGGCGTAAATGCCAGATAGAATCCAAACACCTTTGCCATGGCCACCGGAACATTGGCAGCGGAGCGGAAAGTATATCTCCGGTTAAGGGTAAAGTTCCACAGTATAGAGCATACCAGGGAAGTCAGATATGGGATCCAATAATCCTTGATAAAGATTTCCAGAACGGCGAAAACCGCTATCTGTATAATCCCCGCAGAGGCTGAAAACAAGGTGAACTTCACTGCTTGTCCCAGCGTTTTGTTCTTCTTTTCCATGCTTATGCCGTCACCTTACTCAATTCCTCTTCTTCCAGCACTCGATAGGCTACCTTACCCACCAAAGTTTTGGGCATATCCTCTCTGAACTCGATATCATAGGGCATGGCATACTTGGCAATATGTTTGCGGCAATGCTCCATAATAGCCTGCTTTGTCTCCTCGTTGGCCTCAACACCGGCACTCAGCTTTACAAAAGCCTTGACCTTCTGCATTTTATAAGGATCCGGTACTCCGATGACACAGCTCATCTGCACATACTCATGGGCATCGATAATGTTCTCCAGCTGGCCGGGGTAAATATTGTAGCCGGAACTGATTATCATGCGCTTTGCCCGGCCCTTGAAATAAACAAAACCCTGTTCGTCCATGGTTCCCAGATCGCCGGTGTAGACCCAAGTCAGACCGTCGCTGTGGGTCTGGAGCGTCTGAGCGGTCTCCTCGGGATGCTTCATATACTCTTTCATTACAGTGGGGCCTGCCAGCAGGATCTCGCCCTCCTCACCGTAGGGCAGCTCCCTGTCTGTTCCCGGAGCAACGATCTTGATATATGTATCCGGGAACGGCAGCCCAATGCTGCCCTCCTTATACATATGCGCCGGTGTCAGGCAGCAGGCGGTAACCGTTTCCGTAGTGCCGTATCCCTCGCGAACCTGAATAGTAGCATGGTGGTCGGCAAGGAATTTATCGAACTTCTTTTTCAGCTCCACGGAAAGGGAGTCTCCTCCGGAAAACACGCCCTTCAGGCAGCTGAGGTCTGCGCCGTCCATAGTTTTCAGCCGCAGCAGCGCCTCATACAGCGTGGGTACACCGGCTATGAAATTGCAGCGGTGCTTGACAATGAGCTTTGCATAGCTTTCAGGAGTAAAGCGGGGAACCAGAATGCATTGTCCGCCCTGGGTAAGCATGGTGTGGATGCACACACCCAGACCAAAGCCGTGGAACAGCGGCATTGCCGCCAGCATTTTATCGCCGGGCCGGAACATCTGATTGGCCGCGATAACCTGCTGGCTCAGCGCGTTGAAGTTGCGGTTGCTGAGCATGATGCCCTTGGTGGTACCGGTGGTGCCGCCGGAATAGAGGATGACCGCCGGGTCATCGCTTCCCCGCTCAACTCTGAAATCATAGAAGCAGCAGCGGCTCAGCTTCATAAAGTCCGCCCAGCGTATCACCGGAGCATCTTCGGGAATTTTCTCAATTTTACGGCCCGATGTGAGCATATATCCTGCCTTGATGGGGCTGGACAGGGCATCCTTGATGCTGGCAATGACCAGATTTACCACCTTGGTATTTTTGCGCACCCGCTCAAACTTGTGATAGAACTGATCGAGCGTAATGGCTGTCACGCTCTCAGACTCATTCAGGTAGAATTCTATCTCCTTTTCTGCCGACAATGGATGGATCATATTGGCGATGCCACCCACCAGATTCACGGCATAAAACAGACAAATTGCCTGCGGGCAGTTTGGCAGAGCAATAGTGACCTTGTCTCCTTCCCGGACTCCTATGGTCTTCAGCGCTTTGGCGCAGCGCTGGATCTCTTCCACCATTTTGCGGTATGTAGTGGCTTTGCCCATGAAATTATAGGCCACATACTCCGGATACTTCAGGGAGATCTGCTCCACCATATCATACATAGAGCCCTCAAAGTAGTCCAGGTGCATGGGTACATCTCCCATATGTGCGGCCCAGGGCGTTTTTGCAGTGATTGTATTCATATTAATAGTCCACCTCTTCGCTCAAAGTTTTTTCCAACAGCTCCGGATTCTCCAAAAGTGTGCGGAGCAGCTTGATGGTTCTGGAATAGTAATAGCCATCGGCAATGCGCTCATCGATGGTCAGCCCCAGATCAACGCTTTCTCGCATCTCGACTTTGCCATCTTCATCATAAAAGGGGCGTTTCTTGATCTCACCGACAACGCAGAATACTGAGCAGGTGCCCCAATTGGTCAAATGATGGTAGCCCGCGTGCAGGCCGATGGAGCCCAGATTGGCAAGCACTGCCGAAGAATAAAAGGGGTCTGTGGCAATAACCCCGGCAGGCATCCAGCCATGCCGGTCAAGAAAACGCGCGCCCACGCCCACCAATTTCAGTATGAATGTAGGCAGCTTCTGCACTATATCCATGCTGGCGGTGGAGGGGTCTTTATTTTCACTGCGGCAGAACGATATCTGACGGTAGATCTCATCATGAATCGTATCTATGGTTTCGCTGCCTGTGGTTTTGATTTTGGCAAGCGCCTCACTGCCGTTATCCGAAAACAGCTTTTTCACCGTGAAGGAGGCAGTTACTTCATTGCGCTGATACATGGTCTGATTTGCGATAAAGCGGTTCATTTTGGGGCGCAGCGTGATAACCTTCAGCACCGCTGTGACCATGATCTGAAACAGGTTATAGGCGTATTCAGGGTTTTCCGCGTTTTTCTTTTCCAGATATGCATTGATATTGCTCAGGTCGATACGCTCACTGATGAACGCCTCGTTATCGCATCGGTTGGGGTACATCAGTGGCATAATGGCGTGCATTGAGCTTATTTTTTTCAGACGCACACCGTCTTTTCTGTCTCCATACTTTTTTCCCATTTTCGCATTTCTCCCTGTGTTTCTGCGCATTACCCTGCGGGCCATGCGCCGTGCTTTTCGCCCGCTTTGCCGATTGTGCACAACGGGCAAGCACGTACTATGTCAAGTTAATAAAACAATCTAAACTGAAACGAAACAGAAGTCCCGACTTTTGGTAACAACAAAAGATGCTCTGCCGAAATACGGGCAGAGCATCTCGTATTTTGATATAAGGCTTCAAATATTTTGAGCTTCTGCTCATTATATTTAGTTGAGGAAATCCTTGAGTTTCTTGGAGCGGCTGGGGTGGCGCAGCTTGCGCAGGGCCTTTGCCTCGATCTGGCGGATACGCTCACGGGTGACGTTGAACTCCTTACCAACCTCTTCCAGAGTACGGGTGCGGCCGTCCAGAATACCAAAGCGCAGCTCCAGAACCTTCTTCTCTCGGGGAGCCAGAGTGTCCAGCACCTCCTCCAGCTGCTCACGCAGCAGAGAGAAGCTGGCTGCCTCAGAGGGCTCGGAGGCATCCTCGTCGGGAATAAAGTCGCCCAGATGGGAGTCTTCCTCCTCGCCGATGGGGGTCTCCAGAGATACCGGCTCCTGAGCGATCTTCAGGATATCACGAACCTTTTCAACAGGCATCTCCATGACCTTGGCGATATCCTCGGCGGTGGGATCGTGACCCAGCTCCTGCAGGAGCTGGCGGGAGACCCGGATGGTCTTGTTAATGGTCTCCACCATGTGCACAGGGATACGGATGGTTCTTGCCTGGTCGGCAATGGCGCGGGTGATGGCCTGACGAATCCACCAGGTAGCGTAAGTAGAAAACTTAAAGCCCTTGTTATAGTCAAACTTTTCAACTGCCTTGATAAGACCCAGATTACCCTCCTGAATCAGGTCAAGGAAAAGCATTCCGCGGCCCACATAACGCTTTGCAATGGAGACGACCAGGCGAAGGTTTGCCTCGGTCATACGGTGCTTCGCTTCCTCATCACCCTCTGCCATGCGAATTGCCAGCGCAACCTCTTCTTCGGGAGTCAGCAGGGGAACCTTGCCGATCTCCTTGAGGTACATTCTTACAGGGTCATCGGTGGAGAAGCTGTCAACCAGTGCATCGGTGTCATTTATTTCCTCAACAGTGACCTCTTCAATGTCAGACAGCTCCTCCACATCGGGCAGAACATCGTCAATAGGGGGCAGAGCATCAACAGAAAGCACCTCAATATCGATGCCGTTGGCCTCCAGCGAATCATAAAACTTTGCTATAACATCAGTATCCAGATTCAGCTCTTCAAGAACGCTCAGGTCCTTGGTGCTCAGGTTGCCTTTTTTCTTGCCCTTTTCAAGCAGCTCCTGCAAACACTCCTCAGGAGTCTTCTGAACTTCCTCGGCTACAGCTTCCTTTTTTCTGGAGCTTTTCTTTTTGGGTTTTGCCTTGCCCTCGGCCTCGTCTGCCTCAGCTAACAGCTTGTCTGCCATTGCGTTCATTTCTTCTTCATTGAGAATCATTTCATCTGCCATATTTATCCCTCAAATCCTTTTCTTTCTTCTGGCGGCTCGCCAGCACAGCGAGCAGGTCAGAGCCCTGAGTGCCTGACTGTTCGCGCATTTTTTCTATGTAATCCCGGAGCGTCCTTCGGCCGTTTGACAAAATTTCCGGCTTTTGAAGGATGCTTACCAGAAGTGACATCTCGTTCTGACTCAGCTCCTCGCTGAGGCTCGCGGTATTGACATTCGCCCCACGGGCTATTTTGTCTAGGAGAATGGAATATATCCGCCCCAAAACCGGAGAGGAAAATTCCTCCTGCCTGGGAAGGTCATCTTCCTTCCCAAGAGCAGGCTCCAGATATAAAAGCCTTATGATTCCCTCTTCAGCTGTGGCTGAGGAAGGATTTTCATATCTGAATTCCTTTTCATTGGGCTGGCTTTGTTTTTCAGGGCGGCTCTGTTCCCGTTCTTCGGCTTTTACTGTACGGTTCACCAGTTTTTTGCGCCTGCGCTCCACCTCGGCACTGACCACATCTGCCGAAAGGCCTGCCGTTGAGGCCAGCCTCATTGCGTACACCTGCCGCTCCACAGCACCGGGCAGCCTTGCCACCAGTTCTGTCGCCTCTTTCAGATACTCAACCTTCTGCTCATCGATATCCAGATCATATTTATCCCTCACCGAGCGCATACGGTAGTCTATCTGGTTTTCCGAGGCCTCAAGCAGGTTCCTGAATGCATCGGCACCCTTGAGCTTAATGAACTCGTCCGGATCCTTGGCGCCGCTCATCTTCAAAACCTTGACTTTCAGATCAAGCTTTTCCAGAATTCCGATGGCGCGCTGGGTAGCCTTAATACCGGCGTTGTCGTTGTCGTACGCTATGACCACCTGATCGGTATAACGGGAGATAAGCCTTGCCTGCTCAGGCGTCAGCGAGGTGCCCAGCGATGCCACCGCCGAGTCAAAGCCTGCCTGATGGAGGCTGACAACGTCAATATTGCCCTCTGAAAGAATTATATACCCGCATTTTGATTTTTTAGCCAGATTAAGGGCGAAAAGGTTGCGGGTTTTGTTGAACACAGCGGTTTCCGGGCTGTTCATATATTTGGGCTCGCCATCGCCCAGGATTCGGCCGGAAAAGCCAATTACATCGCCACGGACATCTATTACCGGGAACATAAGCCTGCTTCTGAAGCAGTCATAAAAGCCGCCGTTTTTGCCTTTGCGCACAAGGCCGGCGTCAAACATCTCAAAGTCGGTAAAGCCCTTCTCCTTCATGGCGTTTCGCAGACTGTCCCAGGTGTTGGGGGCATAGCCGATGCCGAAGTTCCTGGCAACCCCCGGGGAAATACGGCGGTTTTTCATATAGTCCACCGCGATCTGACCCTCGGGAGTGGTCAGCTGCGCATAGAAAAAGCGGGCCGCTTCCTTGTTGAGAGCCAGCATTCTTGCTTTTTTCTTGCTCTCCTTGTCATCGGTCTGCTCGGGGACAGGCATACCTGCCCGTCTGGCCAGAAACTCAACCGCCTCCGGAAAGTTCAGATTCTCCACATCCATGATGAAGTTTATCACCCCGCCGCCCTTGCCGCAGCCGAAACAGTGGTATATCTGCTTGTCGGGAGACACTGAAAAAGATGGGGTTTTCTCGCTGTGGAAGGGGCAGAGGCCAAACATATTTGAGCCGCTCTTCTTGCTTAGCCTCACATAGGAGGACACCACGTCCACAATGTCACTGCGGTCCACAAGCTCCGTTATGAAATTATCGGGAAAGGCCACAGTATCACCCTTTCTTACTTGACAGTCCAGGCAAAGGGTATGAACAGCTCGCCGTATTTCTCCATGGCGTAGCCGTCGGTCATGCCGGAAATATAGTCGCAGGCCGCTCTGCCCACGCCCTCATTTTCAATGATATATCTGTAATCCTCGGGCAGCTTTTCGGGGTGGCCGGTGTAGTAGTCATAAAGCTTGGACAAAATGCCCTCCACCTTGCTCTCCTCACTTTTGGCCCGGGGATTGGTGTACACATCGGAGTACATGAATTTATGGAAGAAATCAAAGGTCTTCTGCATATCCGGAGACATTTTGATGACCCCGTCTGTACTGTTTAATATAAGATCCGTTATTATGGAATTGATGCGCTGGCTGTTCTTGGTGCCGCAGCCCAGCCTTATCTCGTCCGGCACCTGCTCATCGGTGAGGATGCCGGCACGAATGGAATCATCCAGATCGTGATTTATGTACGCAATGCGGTCGCACAGCCTGACTATGGTCGCTTCTCTTGTGTCATCCTCCGCACCGTGGGTGTGGTGCAGGATGCCCATTCTGGTCTCATAGCAGAGATTCAGACCCTTGCCGTCTCTCTCCAGCTTGTCCACAACCCTCAGGCTCTGCTCATAATGCTTGAAGCCCTGATCGTAGATGCTGTTGAGAGCCCGCTCACCGGCGTGGCCGAAAGGCGTGTGCCCCAAGTCATGGCCCAGCGCCATAGCCTCTGCCAGATCCTCGTTGAGCTGCAGAGCTCTGGCGGCAGTGCGGGCTAATCGGCTGACTTCAAGGGTGTGGGTCAGGCGGGTGCGGTAATGATCACCCTCAGGCTGCAGAAACACCTGAGTTTTATGCTTCAGCCTGCGGAAAGCCTTGGAATGGGTTATTCTGTCAACATCCCGCTGAAAGCAGGTGCGCAGAAGGCATTCCTCTTCTTTTTCAAGGCGGCCTTTGGAATTTTCGGATAAAACGCCGTATTCACAGATAAATCCGTGCTCGGCCTGCTCTCGCTGCTGTCTGGGACAAAGCATAAACACACCTCCGAAAAAGAAATAGTGAGCAGATTTTATCCACTCACTATTCCTTATACGACGCAAACTTTTATTTCCCTTTATTTTTTTGAAAAAATTTTTCCACTTTTTCTGCAAATGCAGTACAATAGTGAGAAGAGTTCATTTTGGAGGCAATTTCATGGAACGAGGGAGATTTGCACCCAGTCCCAGCGGGCGGATGCATCTTGGAAATATAATAACGGCCCTGTTGGCGTGGCTGGATGTGCGCTCTGTGGGCGGTGTGATGGTGCTGCGAATGGAGGACCTGGATCCTGAGCGCTGCCGGGAGGAATATGCCGCTCAGCTTGCCCGGGATCTGGAATGGCTGGGCCTTGACTGGGATGAGGGCTATGGAGCCGGCGGTTCCCACGGCCCATACCGTCAGAGCCAAAGAGACGAAATCTACCGGCAGCATCTGGAGCTTTTGGAGAAAAAGGCTCTTGTCTATCCCTGCTGGTGCACCCGGGCACAGCGGCTTGCCGTCTCTGCTCCCCACCCCGGAGAGGATCGGGGAGACGGCAGCTGCCCCTGCCGCCATCTGAGCACGCAGCAAAGAGAGGAAATGTCCCTATCCACCGGTCGCACCCCAGCCCTGAGAGCGGCGGTGCCAAACAAAACCATCGGTTTTACAGACGGGCACCTGGGGTACTACGAAGAAAATCTTGTTGAACAATGCGGGGATTTTATCGTTTGCCGGTCTGACGGTGTCAGCGCCTATCAGCTGGCGGTGTCGGTGGACGATGCCCTCATGGGGATCACCCGGGTTGTAAGGGGACGGGATCTGCTGCCTTCAACTCCTCGGCAGATTTGGCTTCACCGGCAGCTGGGCTTTGAACCGCCCAAGTATTACCACACCCCTCTGCTTCTGGCAGAGGATGGCCGGCGGCTGTCGAAAAGGGAGCGAGATCTGGACATGGGCGCATTAAGAGAGCGCTATTCTCCAAGGGAATTGACCGGATATCTTGCTTTTTTGGCCGGTTTGCAGGAAAATCCTGAGCCTATTTCCCCTCAGAGCCTGACAGCACAGTTCTCATGGAATCGGATAACCCGAAACGATACAATGTTGAAATAAAAAATCCGGAGATGCAGAGCGCATCTCCGGATATTTTGTGCGCAGCGTTTTTTAGCGCTTGGAATAGCTGTTAGTCCAGTAATACTGAAGCTTTTTGTATTCGTCCAAACGGGCTGCATCCTCATTTGAAAGGCTCATTGTGGGCTGCTGATCTACCAGGTACACCTGATTTGTACTGACAACCGGAAGCTTTTCCATGACAGTGGCCAAATACTGCATATATGCACTGCCCTGCCAGCCCAGCTGTTCAAACAGCACATTCATCAAAAAGCCGGGGCTGACGGTGGGCCCCTGTCCAACAAATTGGTTGCCGGTAAGCTCCCGTGCCGCATCGTTAGCCCAGATATAATAGGGCGTGGAGTAATAATCGATCAATCCCCGGGCGCTGGTCTGATCAAATATAATGCCTGCCTCTGCGTAAACCGCATTTCCAAAATAGGGCTTATGATCTCCATATATCAGGCACACAACCGGCTCATCCATTTGTTCAAGAGCTTCCAGCTCCCGCATCAGAAGCTCCTGTGTAACACGGAGTGATCCGAGATAATTGTTCACAACATTCTCGGTTTCAGATGAGCAGCCGGCCCCGTCCCAAAGTATCTCGTCATACATCAGGCTGCTTGCCTCATAAGGGCTGTGGTTCTGCAGGGACACATTGAACGAGAACACATTCTCACCCTGGCTGATCTTTTCTTTAAACAAGCGGAAGCTTTCCGGGATCAAAACATCGTCACAATCCCATTTTCCGCCGGTCATCTCCGCGTAATAATTCTCATTGAAAAGATATTCCTGAAATCCAAGGTAGCGGTTGGTATTGATCCTGTTGTAATAGTCGCAGCGGTTTGGATGGCTTCCCGTAGTAAAATATCCCTGCGAATTAAAATATCTCACATGGGAAGGACTGTCTTTTTTACATTCGATCTGGCCATAGCTTCCGGTAAGAATGCTCTGTTCCGTGTTAATGGTTCCTCCGCCCATTACATTTGGCACAAGCAGACCGGATATGCTCTGCTCACGCAAGCTGTCAAAAACGGCATACGCGCTGTCATCTACCCGCTCCAGTCCGTAATCGCGCAGATCGCAAAAGGATTCCACCTGAAGCGCTATTATATTCACTCTTTTATTTTCAGGAATTGTGCTGTCTTCAAACCCGTCCAGTATCTCTGCCGCTTCCTTTGCACTGTATCCGGCCGGAGCGGTGTTCAAAGATTCACTTATGCTGTAAATAAAGGGGTATACAAAACCTTTGGATATATAGACCTGCTGGCTCCAGACAGCTATTACATTATCACTGTTATCGGTCTTTTCTCTGTAAATAGTAGAGTTGGAATATACAAAGTTCCACAGCGGCCAAATGCTTATTGCGATCAAAAGCACACCGACAACTCTTGCCGTTCTTCCGGATCTTCCGCGGCCAACAAAAAACAGTATCACGGTTCCGAAAAGCACAGCCAAAACCATCAGGATAACTCTTGAATTGATATTCAGGGAATATTGGCGTGCCACATCCAGCGCAGTGCTTATCGACCCCATATCGCTGAACATAAACGGCTCATACCTGAGCTGAAACTTGTAGTAATTGCCGATACTTCCCGCAGCCAGCAACGATGAACTCAGCAAAAACGCCAGCCAATGTCTGTTAAACACGAAATACAGCAGCAACTGCAAAAGGAAAACAGGAAGCCAGTTCAGCAAGAAAATCAACGGACATCGAAAATATCCCACAAACAACTGCGGGTCGCTGATGCCAATTGCCAGTGTCAGGCTGAGAGCAGAAACCAACAGAGAAGTTCCCAACAGAATTATTATATTCCACAGGAAAAACAGTCTCTTTTGCTTTGTCTCCGTCAGCTCATCGCTTCGTCGAGCCAACAGAAAAGCAAAGCGCTCTTTAAGTACCATAATCATCACCATCTTCGAGGATTAACAGCCTCATTATAATGTTTATTACATACAAGTCAACATACATATATTGGCTCGATACACAGCTGAACAACTAATCGTCCAAGCAGCGCCGCTCAGCGCGAAACCGGAACCGCTCTGAAATCTTCACCCACAGCTTTGGCTATGACGCTGCCGCTTGTCACATCAAAAATGCGCGCCGCAAATTCCTCGCCCTTTTCCTCGGGGATAAAGGCCCTTATCACAACGGCGGCGCCGTATTCCATGTCACCCACAACGCCGTCAAAGGCGGCGATCTCATTTTTGAGCCGCTCCGCAATGGAATAGGAGCAGGGAAGCTCCATCTGCACCCAACGGCGCACAACAGAAACTCCGGCAGCATCCAGCGCGTCCTTTGCGCTGCGGGTATAGGCTCTCAGAAGCCCGCCGGCTCCAAGGAGTATGCCGCCAAAATAGCGGGTCACAACACAGACCACATTGCAGATATTCTCCCTGCGGAAAACCTCCAGCATTGGTATGCCTGCGGTGCCCTGGGGCTCGCCGTCATCGGAATAACGCTCAGCCCCGTCCTTTATTATGTAGCACCAGCAGTTGTGCCGGGCATCATAATATTTTTTCTTCATTTCGGCTATGAAATCCCGGGCCTCTTCCTCGGTCTCCACAAGGCGCACATGGCCCAGAAAGCTGGAGCGCTTTTCAACGAATTCGGCCTCACCGTCTCCGGTGGGTATAAAGTATTCGCCCATCAGTCTTCCCACTCCTCTTTAGGTTCAATATAGCCGGGGATAAATTCCTTGACCTTGCCGAAAACCTGGGGCGGTACATTGGCCTCCATCTCTATGCCCTCGTCAGTATACTCACAGCTGATGACCGCGGTCTCCCGGTTGAGCATGTCCACTGCCGCACTCTTTGCATAAGGTATTTTCAGCTTGACCCGTTTGTTGCCCCTATCCAGCATTTCGGACAGCTTTTTAACCAGCACATCCGCACCCTCGCCGCTTTTTGCGGAGATGCAGACCACATCCCCGCCGTGGGGCAGGATGCCGATATATGCGTCGCATTTGTTGAACACTCTCAGGCAGGGGGTGGACTCAGCACCAAGCTGACGGATAAGACTGTCCACCACCCTGGCCTGTTCCTCCCACTCAGGGTTTGAAATATCAATGACATGTAGAAGCACATCGGCGTAAACAAGCTCTTCCAGCGTTGCCTTAAATGCCTCGATAAGATGCGTGGGCAGTTTGCGGATAAATCCGACGGTATCGGACAGCAGTATCTCCTGAGTCTCATCCAGGCGCAGACGGCGGGTGGTGGTGTCCAGGGTGTCAAAGAGTCGGTTGTTCGCGGGGATATCCGCATCGGTGAGGCAATTCAAAAGCGTGGATTTTCCCGCGTTTGTATATCCCACCAGAGCTACCACCGGCATGGAATTTTTCTCTCTGCGGCGGCGCTGGGTGCTTCTGACCTTGCGCACGGCGGCCAGTTCCTCTTCGAGCTTCTGTATCTTGCGGCGGATATGGCGGCGGTCGGTCTCCAGCTGAGTTTCACCCGGGCCGCGGGTGCCGATGGGTGATGCGCCGCCGGAAGCGGTCTGGCGCACCAGGTGAGTCCACATACCGGTCAGGCGGGGGAGCAGATATTTATACTGAGCCAGCTCCACCTGCAGTTGGCCCTCACGGGTCTGGGCACGCTGGGCAAAAATATCCAGAATAAGTCCGGAGCGGTCCAGCACCTTCACGCCCAACTCCTCGCTGAGAACTCTCATCTGAGAGGGGCTCAGCTCATTATCGAAAACTGCCAGATTGCAGTCGTTCATCTCTATGAGATCCTTCATCTCCTGAACCTTGCCGTCGCCAATGAAGCTGCGGGGGTCGGGAGTGGCCCTGTTCTGCATCAGGATGGCCAGAGTTTCCCCGCCGGCAGTCTCCACCAAAGCCTGCAGCTCCTCCATGGAGATATCGGTGGAGCGCTCATGCACATCCATGCTCTGGGCGGAAAGTCCGGCCAGCACAGCCCGCTCTTTTTTTATAAGAACATTGTCTTCTATGATTATCAGTCCTTTTGTGTTTTAACTTAAACAGTATACAATAAAAACCCCCGTTTGCCAACATTTACAGAAATCCTTTTTTCACTTTCTTGCGGCGGATTATCTTGTCTTTACCGTCAACAAGTATTATATCGCTGCCGATGCGCTCTATGCAGTGCCAGGGCAGCACATAATCGTCCTCTCTGCCCAGCAGTCCGAAAAACTTTGCCCTGCCGGGGGTGATGAGGGAAATGAACTGCCCCTCTTTATCGTCAAACTCCGCATCATAAACGTAGCCAAGGCGAAAGCCCGTGTGCATGTCGATGACCTCTTTATAGCGCAGATCGGAAAAATAATTTATCATAAATATTCCCTCCCGTAGATTATACGGGAGGGAATCTTGTCCTATGCCTTGGATTTGGGGATGGAAATGGTGAGGATAAGGGAATCCTCGGTTTCCTCTTTACGTATGCCCGCGTCTATACCTCCTTGCTTCATAAGGTTTACGCTGTGGGAGAGGGTGTTGAGAAAAATGCGCACATCTTTCAGGATGAAACTGCGCTTGGGCCGGGACTTCTCCGGAGCAGGAATATCCTCAGGTGTGGAGAGCAGTGCCTCTATGTAGGCGTCGGTTGCGGAGACGGTGAGCATATTGTCGATGATATATGCCAGCGCCATGCGCTGGCTGTCCGCATCGCCCAGTCTCAGAAGCGCTCTGCCGTGCCGCTCGGTAAGGCCGTTCTGCCTGAGACTATCCAGCACATCCTTTGGAAGCTTTAAAAGGCGCAGCTTATTGGCAACTGCCGACTGAGATTTCCCAATGCGCCTTGCCGCCTCCTCCTGGCTCAGGTTGAACATACTGATGAGCCTGCTGAGGCCCTCCGCCTCCTCCAGAAAATCCAGATCCTTCCGCTGAAGGTTTTCCACCAGGGCAATGAGTCCCGAATCCTCCAGATTCACATCCAGCAGAATGCAGGGCAGCTCCCTGAGCCCCGCCAGCTTTGCTGCGCGCAGCCTGCGTTCACCTGCCACCAGCTCGTATCTGCCGTTGCGCAATCTGACAGTCAGGGGATTGAGAATCCCAAAGCTTTTTATGCTGCGGCACAGCTCGTCCAGAGATTCATCATCAAAGCTTTTTCGGGGTTGAACCGGATTGGGATAAATCTCATGTGTCCCGATATAAATGATGCCTCCCCGCCTTGCCGGCGGTCTTACCCTCAGTGCCTGCATTGACTGTCCCCCTTGTCCTTTGGTCAGGTTCAGTTTACATAAGAACATTTGAAAATACAGGCGAATGCTCGTGGCAACGCAAAAAAATCCCACTCCAAAGGAGTGGGATTTCGATGTAAACTTATGCCTTGTGGAGTTTCTTCTGCAGCCAATCCTTGCCGTCCACAAAGCGGGAGACGATGAAGGAGACCACATAGTCGCCTGCGGCGTTGACCATGGTTGCAGGGGGGTCTACCAGATTGCCAAGGGCAATGGCGATGGGGTAGGCGATAGC
>CAZYTE010000023.1:0-16052 GCA_964649425.1 uncultured Oscillospiraceae bacterium | reverse complement strand
GGGCAATTTTTAATAATTTAGCACGCTAATGTGCTTGTAATTCGCTGCGGGAAGTGGTATAGTAGCACTGCTTGATAACTCATGATTCTGAAAGGAAGTAAAAATAATATGAACACCGAGCTTTGCAAGGATATAGACAAATTTATTGAAGACAATTACGATGAGATTTTCAAGAATATCGGCCGTCTCATTGCTGTGGACTCCGTCCGCACCGAACCCCAGCCCGGTATGCCCTTCGGTGAGGGCTGCCACAAGGCCAAGGGCGTGGCCATGGAGATCTGCGGGGAGCTTGGCCTTGAGACCTACGACTGCGAGGGTATGCTGTGCTACGCTTCCGTTGGCGGTGACGGCGATAAGTATCTTGCAACCATTACCCACCTTGATGTTGTGCCTGTGGGCGAGGGCTGGACCTCCGACCCCTTTGAGATGGTGGATAAGGAGGGCTACATCATTGGCCGCGGCGTTCTGGATGACAAGGGCCCCAGCATGCTGTGTCTCTATGCTCTCAAGTACCTGAAGGACAGAGGCATTGAGCTGAAGTACCCTGTCCGCGCCCTGCTGGGGCTTGCTGAGGAGACCGGTATGGAGGATGTGGAGCACTACCTGAAGAACTACCCCGCGCCTCTGTTCTGCTTCAGCCCCGACGCAAACTTCCCCCTGTGCAACGGCGAAAAGGGTATTTACCACGGCCGCATGGTATCCAATCTGCCTGTGGGCAATAATATAGTCAGCATCAAGGGCGGCCTTGCCACCAATGTTATCCCCTCCAAGTGCGAGGCATGGGTGAAGGCTGAAAGCCTCAAGAGCACCGACAAGGTGGATGCTGTCCTCGAGGATGATGTATGGCACCTGACCGCACACGGCATCGGCGGCCACGCATCCCTGCCCGAGGGCACCGAGAACGCGATCGGCGTTATGGCAAACTACATTCTGGACAACAACATTGCCGACGAGAATGAAAAGCGTTTTCTCAGCCTCGTTTCCAAGCTCAACGAGAGCTGGAGGGGCGAAGGCGTGGGCTGCGCCGCTCCCGCAGACGGCAAGTTCGATTGCCTGACCATCATAGGCGGTGTTATCGGCATTGAGAACGGCCGCTTCTTCCAGAGCCTTGACAGCCGTTATCCCACCACCACCAGTGCGGAGAAGATCGTTGCAGCCATTGAAGCTGTTGACCCCGGCGCGGTTTCTATCAGCATAGACACCAATGAGCCTCCCTTTTACATGGAGCTGGATAACCCTGCCGTTCAGGCCTGCCTCAGCTCCTATAACGAGGTCACCGGAGAAAATGCCCAGCCCTACACCATCGGCGGCGGCACCTATGCAAGGCAGTTCCCCAATGCTGTGTCCTTCGGTCCCGAGCACCCCGAGAGAGAGCAGCCTGCTTTTGTAGGCCCCATGCACGGTGCCGATGAGGGTGCAAACAAGGCATGGCTCATCGAGGCGCTGAAGGTTTATATCCTGACTCTGCTGAAGCTGGAGCAGATCGACTTCTAGTCTCCTCAGACTTTTTACATTTTTTTAACTCTTTACTGTGGGTAAACTGTATAATACAGTCAAAGAAATTTGAGACAAAGGAGCGATTAATATGGCAAAACGCGCTCTCGTAGTAGAGGACGACGGAAATATTGCAGAGCTTCTGCGCCTGTATCTGGGAAAGGACGGCTTTGATGTCATGCTCTGTGCTGACGGTGCGAAAGCCGAAGCCAGCTTTGACCTCTTTGCCCCGGATGTGGTGCTGCTGGATATTATGCTGCCCGGAAAGGACGGCTGGCAGATCTGCCGTGATATCCGCAAGAAATCCGCCGTTCCCATCATCATGCTCACCGCCAAGGGCGAGACCCGGGATAAGGTCAGCGGCCTTGAGATGGGTGCTGATGACTATATCACCAAGCCCTTCGAGGTGAAGGAGCTTATTGCCCGCATCCACGCAGTCATGCGCCGCACCGACAGTGACGGCCCCGCAGAGAAGAAGTTGAGCTTTGAAAAGCTCACTATCAATCTGGACTCCTATGAGCTTATTGTTGACGGCAGGAAGGTTGACACTCCCCCCAAAGAAATGGAGCTTCTGTACCATCTGGCAGCCTCCCCCAACAGAGTTTTTACCCGCAACCAGCTTCTCGATGAGGTCTGGGGCTTTGACTACTTTGGCGACTCCCGCACCGTTGATGTGCACGTCAAGCGCCTGAGAGAAAAGCTTGAGGGCGTATCCGAAAAGTGGAGCCTGAAGACAGTATGGGGCGTGGGCTATAAGTTCGAGCTGCTTGACTGATGAAAAGCGTTTATGTAAGAAATTTTATGGCAGTGGCGCTGATGGTGCTGGTGTGTTTTCTCATACTGATATTATCATTCTTCAGCATCTGCCGCAATTATATTGTCAGCGAGTACCGGGTGGACATGGAAAACAGCGCCCGTGAGGTCGCCCGCGTGGCAAGCGCAATGGGCCAGACGGAGTCTCTTTCCGGCTGGTCTCTGCGTATGTCCTTAAGTTCCATTGCAAATTCCACCGGCAACCATATTTTTATCACCGATCCCAACGGCAAAATTGTTTCCTGCTCAGACAAGAGCCCCGTGTGCGAGCACCTGAGAGCAACACTTTCCACGGAGATACTGAGTAGCATTGATCAGAACGGCGAGCTCGATCAGATCACTACTCTGGGCGATCTCTACACTAACAACCGTTTTGTGGTGGGGCTGCCTATTGCAGGAAGCAGTGAAGTTCTGGGCTATGTTTTTGTATCCAATGTAATAGACAATATTTTGGGTGCCTGGTCCACATTTATGGCAATTGCTATGCTTGTTTCCGCAGGTGTTTTCTTTGCGGCGCTGGTAGTAATGCTTGTTTACTCAAAGCGCATGGCAAGGCCGCTCGATGAGATCGCCGCAGCATCCTCCAAGTTCGCAAGGGGGGATTTCTCTGTCCGTGTCCGTCAGGTGGAGGATCCCTCAGATGAGATGGGCGCGCTTATTGAGTCCTTTAACTCCATGGCCGACTCTCTGGAAACCGCGGAGACCCACAGAAGTGAGTTTATTGCCAATGTGTCCCATGAACTGAGAACCCCAATGACCACCATCGCCGGCTTTGCAGACGGTATTCTGGATGGTACGATACCTGAGGATAAGCGCGATGAATACCTGCGCTCCATAAGGGATGAGACCAGAAGACTATCCCGGCTTGTCCGGGAAATGCTGGACAGCTCACAGGCCGGCAGCCGCTCGGCTGACGAGAGCCGCCGGACCGTGTTTGACCTGACAGAGCTTATGCTGCAGACCCTTTTCAGCTTCGAGAGCAGGGCGGTGCAGAAAGGTCTGGATGTGGACCCCCAGCTGCCTGAAAACCACATTATGGTAAGGGCGGATAAGGATGCCATCACCAGAGTGATCTACAATCTGCTGGATAACGCGGTGAAGTTTGCGGCCAGGGACAGCTGCCTTGTGCTGAGAGTATACAAGGACAAGGGAAAAGCCTATGTTTCCATAAAGGATTACGGCGAAACTATCCCCCCTGAGGATCTGCCCTATATTTTTGACCGCTTCCACAAGTCTGACCGTTCCAGAAGCGTTGATAAGGACGGCGTGGGCCTTGGACTTTATCTTGTAAAGACCATCATAAACAACCATAATGAGGATATAGCTGTCAAAAGTGAAGATGGTATGACAGAATTTGTATTTACCCTGCCTCTGGCAGAGTAGAATGGAGATTTGAATGAGCAGTAACGATTGGTACAGCCCTGAAGAATGGTATGCTCCCAATGAGAGCAGTCCTGAGCCCATAAAAAAGAAAAAGCGGCGCGGCTTCACTCCTGCACGCATTGGCGGGATCATAACCCTTGTCATTGTGCTCATCGCGGGAAGCTCCCTGATTTTTGCATCTGCCAGGGATGATTTGCCCAAAGACAGCTTTGACCCGGGGCAGTTTTCCGAGCCCGGCAAAATGCCTGACAGCATGGAGGACTTTTTCGAGAGCTACTATGATTCCATCACCACCACAGTGATGGAGCTGGATATTCCTCAGGCCAAGCTGCCCATTGACTTTGATCTGGAGCTTGAGAGCGCGGCGGATTCCCAGCTGAGCCTGACTGAGCTTTATAATCAGTGCGCGCCCTCCATCACTGCCATTACCGGCTATGTGGGCGATAATGGATACAGCTGGGGTACCGGTGTGGTCATCAGCGAGGACGGCCTCATCCTCACCAATGCCCATGTTATAGACGGCTGCAACAGAGTTGAGGTTATCTGCTTTGATGACAGCACATATGAGGCGAAGCTTGTGGGTGCTGACAGCATCAGTGACCTTGCGGTTTTGAAGATCGATGCAAAGGGACTGGTTGCCGCACAATTCGGCGACAGTACCGTTCTTCAGGTGGGCGATCCGGTGGCTGCCATTGGCAACCCTCTGGGTGAGACCTTCCGCACCACCCTTACCGACGGCATCATCTCCGCCATCGAGCGCGACATCAGCTACAACGGCCACAGTATGAGCCTTCTGCAGACAAACACCGCCATCAACGAGGGCAACTCCGGCGGCGCGCTGTTCAATATGTATGGTCAGGTCATCGGCATCACCAATATGAAGATGATGTCCTCTTACTCCAGCATCGAGGGCATAGGCTTTGCAATTCCATCTTCTGTTGTGCAGCAGGTGGTTGATTCTCTGGTGCAGACCGGAAAGGTACAGGGCAGACCCTCCATCGGCATAACCGTAGGCGGTATCCCGGAGAGCGCGGCAAAGGAGTACGATCTGCCGGATGGCCTTTATGTGAGTGCTGTAAATGAAGAATCTGACGCCTATAAGAAAGGCATCAGACCCGGCGATGTGGTGCTGGAGGTAAATGGAATTGCTGTTACCAGCACAAGTGAAGTCAATGCCATCAAGGAGAAACTTCAGGTGGGAGATACAATGGAATTTCTCATCTGGCGCGATGGTCAGTCCATAGTCTTTGAAGTGGAGCTTATGGACACCAACGATATTTACGGCTAATTTAAAAATTCCCGAAGACTGCTTCTTCGGGAATTTGTTTGAGGAGACACAGCTATGATACAAGATACAATAAAAGCAGTATTTTTTGATGTTGACGGGACCCTGATCTCCCACACCACCAATGAAGTGCCCGAGAGCACCCGCGGCGCACTGGAAAAGCTGCGGGAGAAAGGGATAAAGCGTGTTGTGGCCACCGGCAGACATATGCTCGAGCTTTCCATGCTGCCTGTTAAGGACATTCAGTTTGACGGCTATGTGACTCTCAACGGTCAGCTTTGTCTGGACGCAGAGGGGAATGTGATCTACGAAAACCCCATCGGGGGCAAGGATAAGGACGCACTTGTCCGCCTTTTCAACGAGAAGAAGATCCCTGTTGCACTGGTTGAAAAGGACAGGATGTATATTAATTATGTAAACCAATATGTCGAGAGCGCCCAGCAGGCAGTGTCCACGCCTGTGCCGCCAACAGGCGAGTATACCGGGGAAAATATCTATCTGGCCATTGTGTATCTGGGCAGGGAAGATGAACACATTATGTCAACCGAACTGCCGGGCTGCACAGCCACCCGCTGGAATGACTACGGCCTTGATGTTATCGCATCCAGCGGCGGCAAGGCCAAGGGCATCAAGCAGTATTTGAATTTTGCGGGCCTGAGCGAGAAAGAGACCATGGCCTTTGGAGACGGCGAGAACGATATGGAAATGCTGAACATGGCAAACATCGGCATCGCCATGGGCAACGCAGTGATGGAGCTGAAGGATGCGGCCAACTATGTTACCGGCTCGGTAGATAAAAACGGTATAGCAAGGGCTCTCTCTTTCTATGACATTCTTGATTAAAATGTAGGGGCGAGCAGTGTTCGTCCTGTAAAAAAGACACACCCCGGGGTGTGTCTTTTTTTATATCTGTTCAATATGCGAGATGAGCTTTTCTCTGAGCTTTGCATCGGCAAAGCTGGCCTTTGCGGTGTTCAGGGCAATTTCCTTCATCTGAGCATCGGAAAGCTCAAAGGTCCTGGCGACAAGCTCCCACTCCTTACTGAGATTTGTGGCGGAGACCGCCATGTTGTCGGTGTTGATGGAGAACTTCACGCCCTTTTCAAGGAAAGTCCTGATGGGGTACTGGGCGATATCAGAGAAAATGCAGGTGTGCAGGTTGCTGGTGGGGCAGAGCTCCAGCAGGATTTCTTCTGCTGCCAGTTTCTCCATAAGAGCTTCATCTTTATAGGAATTTACACCGTGGCCAAGCCGCTTCGTGCCCATGGCGAGAGCGGTGCAAATGCTCCCGGAGCCTGCGGCTTCACCGGCATGGATGGTGCAGGGGATCTGCAGCTCCTTTGCCAAAGCAAAGAGCTCTCTGAAATTCTCGGTGGGGAAGAGAGCTTCCGCGCCTGCAAGGTCAACAGCCTTTACCACATCACCCAGATATTCCCTTGCCGTCTTTACGGTTTCGAGGTTCTTTTCCCTGTTGTCATTTCCTCTCATGCAGCAAAGGATAAGCGAGCAGGGGATGGGGGATTTCTTCGCGCCGGCAATTGCGGCTTCAATCACCTGAGCCTGTGTCAGACCCTTGTCACAGTGGAGCTGGGGGGCAAAGCGGATCTCACAGTAAATGAGACCCTGACTGTCAAGCTCCCTGCAGAGATTATAAACCGATCTGCTGATGGCTTCCTCTGTCTGCATAAGGGACAGGGGAAAGGCGAACTTCTCCAGATACTCGGTAAGATCACGACACTGGGGGGAGACCTGAATGAGTTTTAAAAGCTCCTCGTCATTTTCAGGCAGGGCAATATTCTGTATGGCAGCCAGCTCCTTCACGGAGCTTAAAGGCTGTGAGCCGTCCAGATGCAGGTGCAGATCCATAAGTGCGTACTTCATATTTACCTCCTATGCAATAACAGCGGTAAAGCAGTGCCATTCTTCCTCACAGCGGTGGCCGGTGATCTTCAGGCCGTTTGCCTCAATGGCGGCGCGGACCTCCTCCTGCCTGCCCTCGATGATGCCGGAGGTGATGAACACCGCCTCGCTATTCATAAATTCCCTCACATACTTTGAAAGGGGAATGATAACATCGGACACGATGTTTGCCAGAACCACATCGTAGTCTCCGCCGAATGTACGGCGCAGGGAAGCATCGGAAATAATGTCACCGGCACAGACCTTTATCTTGTCCTCGCCCAGACCATTGAGGGCGGCATTGGAGAGAACCACATCCGGAGCCTTGGGGTCAATGTCACAGCTTAAGCAGCTGTCAGCCCCCAGAACCAGACCGCCTATGCCGAGGATACCGCTGCCGCAGCCAAGGTCAAGCATACGCACGCCGGGCTTTGCATAATTTTCCAGCTCTGCAAGGCACATTCTGGTGGTGGGGTGGGAGCCGGTGCCGAAGATGAGGCCGGGGTCGAGAATGAGGGGCACACGGCCATTGTCGGGCTTCTCCTCCCATTCGGGTACTACCACCAGCTTTTCACCCACATCGATGGGCTTGTAGAACTCGCGCCAGTTGTTCTCCCAGTCGCTGTCCTGCACGAAGCTGACCTCCACGCTGCCGAAGAAGTCGACGATGCGCTTTAACACAGCCTGCCCTTCCTCATCATCGGTGAGATAGCCCTTTATTCGGCTGACACCGGCAAAACGGTTTTCCAGCTCCTCGTCCACATAGTCCCAGTACTGGTGGTTGTTATCAAGAAAATCCCTGAAATCGTCCTCGTTTTCAATTACAAAGCCGCCTGCGCCCAGCTCCGCCATTTTCTCGCAGCGGTAGTCCATCTCCTCGCCGGGGCAGTCCATAATGAATTCTATATACCTCATAAGCTACCTCATTTCAGTTTTTTCATCTCATTTTAATACCTCAGCGGCAAAATGTAAATGAGTAATAAAAATTACAGAAAATAACAAAAAAATTACCTTGCATTTTATGGGGCTGAACCCTATAATGGTAGTGCGAAGTGGTTCAAAGTGGAACTAAGTGGAGCAAAAATGGGGAGGTGGAAGCCTTGACAGGTGAATATCAGCATACGCTTGACAATAAGGGCCGTCTGTTTGTACCTGCCAAGCTCAGAGATGAGCTGGGTGAGGTATTTTTCATCACCCTGTCTATGGACCGCTGCCTCTGTGCTTACAGTGGGGAGAACTGGCAGGCCCTGTCCGATAAGGTCAGCGCCATGCCCTATGTGAAGCAGCGCAGGATGCGCCCCCTCTTTGCCCATGCCGCCCGCTGTGAGCTGGACGCTCAGGGCAGAGTGCTCATCCCTCAGAATCTGAGAGAGTATGCGGGCTTTAAGAAGAATGTTACCGTTGTGGGCTGCAATAATCATGCGGAGCTGTGGGATTCGGAAGCCTGGCAGGCTGTCTTTGAGGCCGAGACCACTCCTGAGAATATTGCCGCTGTCATGGAGGAGCTGGAGTTTTAATGGACGATCCCAGACATATTTCCGTTCTCCTGAACGAGTGTATAGAAAATTTGAATATCAAGCCCGACGGCATATATGTTGACGGCACTCTGGGGCTGGGCGGCCACTCTTATCAGATAGCTTCCCGCCTGACCGGCGGCAGACTTATCTGCATCGACCGTGATGAGACCGCCATTGAACGCGCCGGCAAAAGGCTGGAGCCGTTCAAGGACCGCATCACCTTTGTCCACGGCAACTTCAGCGAAGCCGCCGATATTATCGAGAGGCTTGGCATCGAGGGTGTGGACGGTATGCTTTTCGATCTGGGTGTATCCTCACCTCAGCTGGATGAAATTGAGCGCGGCTTTTCCTACATGGGCGATGCCCCGCTGGATATGCGTATGGATGCCTCCGAGAGCATGACCGCCTACCATGTGGTAAATACATACGATGAAAACCAGTTAAACCGCATTTTCTGGGATTACGGCGAGGAGAAATATGCCCGCCGCGTCACCGCTGCCATTTTAAAGCGCAGGGCGGAGAAGCCCATTGAGACCACCCTTGAACTGGTGGATATAATCAAGAGCGCCATGCCCGCGGCTGCTTTGAGAGAGAAGCAGCACCCGGCAAAGCGCGTGTTTCAGGCAGTCAGAATTGCCGTCAATGATGAGCTGGGCTCCATCGCAGCCATGATGGACACCGCCCCGGATAAGCTGAAGGTGGGCGGCAGACTGTGCGTTATAAGCTTTCATTCGCTGGAAGACCGGCTTATAAAAACCGGCATAGCGGCCAGAGAAAATGGCTGCACCTGCCCCAGAGAGGCTCCCATCTGCACCTGCGGATTTGTGAGAACGCTCAGGAGCATTTCAAGAAAACCCATTTTACCCGGTGAGGAAGAATTGGAGAGAAACCCTCGCTCCAGAAGCGCAAAGCTGCGCGTTGCAGAAAGGGTGTAGACCATCAGGGAAACAGCTTTCAGCACAGTTTGTCTTGTGTTTTCGGCCATCATGCTGGTATTGTGCATGCTCTCTTCGGCAAACCTTGCGGCAGTCAATGACAATGCCGCCCGGCTTCAAAGTGAAGTCAATGCGCTGGAAGAGGAAAACAGGGTGCTGTTTGTAAAATATGAAAACAGCATAGACCTTGAAGGTCTTGAAAAATACGCCGTGGAACAGCTCGGGATGCAGCGCTGCTCACCGGGACAAATAGTGTATATAGAGTATACAGACGGTAATTAATTGGATAAGCCGCAAATATAATGCAGTAAATGTGTTTTGCGGGAGAATGCCATGTCTGAAAAGTCTGTTGGAAGAAATCCACGTTCCGGTCCAAACCGGCAAATGCTTCGCCGCACGCTGTTTCTCATGTCAGTGTGCGGCATTGCGGTTTTTGTACTGCTTTTATTGAGACTTTATAAGCTGCAGATCGTGGACCATGAGTATTACGAGAGCCTGGCCATAGGCCAGCAGCTTCGGGAGGTCTCCGGCTCCGTCAATCGGGGCACCATTTATGACAGCAAAATGATCCCCCTTGCCATCAGTGCAACGGTGGATAATGTATATCTGAGTCCCGCGGAGATAAAGCTCTACGGCGAGGACAAAGAGCTCATAGCCCGGGGGCTTTCCGAAATCCTGAATATGGATTATGAGGAGCTTCTGAAAAAATGCGAAGACAGTTCCAGCTGGTATGTTACCGTTAAGAAGAAAGTGGAGCGGGAGGATGCCGATGCTGTAAGAGCATTTAAAAATGAGTACGGTCTCAAGGGTGTCCGCCTTGAGACAGACACCAAACGCTATTACCCGAACTCCACTTTGGCCTGCCATCTCATAGGCTTTGTTGGAACCGACAACTACGGCCTTGAGGGCATTGAGGCCAGATATGACTCTGCCCTGACCGGCAAGGCGGGCAAGACCGTCCGGGCCACCAACGCCTTTGGAACTGATCTGCTGTTCTCCCGATTTGAACAGCACTACCCCGGTGAGGACGGCTATGATATTGTAACCACCCTTGATTCCACCATCCAGTTTTATGTGGAAAAGCACCTGAAGCAGGCTGTGGAGGATTATGATATACAAAACGGGGCCGGCGCCATCGCCATGGATGTGAACACAGGCAGGATCCTTGCCATGGCATCGTTGGGAGATTATGACCTTAATAATTTCCTCGAGATCAGCCCACAGGCACAGGCTGAGGTTGATGCCGCCGAAACAAAGGAGCAGGCACAGGAGCTTCTGAGTGCGGCCCAGACAAAGCAGTGGCGCAACAAGGCTCTGTCCGACACCTACGAGCCCGGCTCCACTTTTAAGATAATTACCCTTGCCATGGCCCTGGAAGAGGGCAAGGTGGACACCGGCAGCAGCTTCTACTGCGGCGGCAGCATCAATGTTCTCGGCAGAAGCAGCGCCATACGCTGCTGGAAAACTCAGGGTCACGGTTCCCAGAATCTGACCCAGGCGGTGCAGCACTCCTGCAATGTGGCCTTTGTGAACATCGGCCAGCGTGTGGGGGCGGAGAAGTTTTATGATTACTGCGAGGCCTTTGGCTTTTTGAACCAGAGCCCGGACCCTGATGCAAGTCTCACCGCCACAACGGGCATCGACCTTTCCGGCGAGAGCGGCAGCATATGGTGGAGTAAAAACACTTTTTGTTCAGCAAAGAATCTATCCCAGCTGGCGGCAGCCTCTTTTGGCCAGACCTTTACCATCACGCCCCTGCAGCTTATAACCGCAGTGAGTGCCTGTGTAAACGGCGGGAAGCTGATGCAGCCCTATGTGGTGGAGAGGATGCTGAATCCCGACGGCAGTTTGGCTTTCGAGCAGAGCCCCACCGTGCGCCGGCAGGTCATAAGCTCCGAGACCAGTGAAAAAGTAAGAACCATTCTGGAGCAGGTGGTGGGGGACCGGAATGAGGGCACCGGCCGCAACGCAGCGGTATACGGCTACCGCATCGGCGGCAAGACCGGCACCAGCGAAAAGGTCAGTCTTGAAGCTGCCACCGGCACGAAAGAGTATATTGTGTCCTTTATAGGCTTTGCCCCGGCAGATGATCCTCAGATAGCGCTGCTCATCTTTCTGGATACCCCATCCAATGAGTCCGGCATATACATAAGCGGCGGCCAGATGGCAGCTCCGGTGGTTGGAAACATGATGGCGGATATTCTGCCGTACCTGGGCGTTGAGCCTGTTCTCAGCGATGAGGAGGCGGAGAACATGGATGTTTCCGTTCCCATGCTTTTGGGCAAGGACCTGCCGGATGCGGCGGCCATTCTTGAAAACGCGGGCCTGCGCTGCCGTACCATAGGCAGCGGCACTTTTGTCACGGAGCAGCTGCCCCGCTCCGGCAGCAGCATTGCAAAGGGGACGGAGATGATCCTTTATCTGGATGCGGAGCCCTCGGAGGATAAGGAGAGCATACCCGATTTGAGCGGTATGAGCTATGAGGAGGCCAGAGACACCCTGTCCTACTATGGCATTTACATACGCAGTCAAAGCCCGGTGACGGATGCTTCAAACCAGAAAGTCGTATCCCAAAGCATCGCCTCGGGAATAAGGCTTGACCATGGCAGTATAATAGAAGTAACACTTATAGATGATGACAGCTCCATGCTTGGAAAGTATTAGAGGTAAGCAATGAAATTAAAAGAGCTTTTGAAGAATGTTGACATTGTCAGCATTAATGCTGACATGGATGCGGATATAAGCGGAGTTTGCTACGACTCCCGCAAGGCACAGCCCAACGGGCTTTTTGTGGCCATCAAGGGTTTTCAAGCCGATGGACATAAATACATCCCCAAGGCCAGAGAGCTGGGCGCTGCGGTGGTGGTATGCGAAGACCTTCCCGCAGACGGCGGGGCTTATGTTCAGGTAGCCGACAGCCGTCTGGCTCTGGCCCTTATAAGCCGTGAGTTTTTCAGCGATCCGGCCACTGAAATGACACTTATAGGCATCACCGGCACCAGCGGCAAGACCACCTCCAGCTACCTTATAAAGCACATGCTGGAGACCAAGCTGAATGCCAAGGTGGGTCTCATCGGCACCAACGGAAACATGATAGGCGATGAGCACATCCACTCCGAGCACACCACTCCAGAAAGCTTAGAGCTGCACAGCCTGTTCAGACAGATGAGGGATGCCGGCTGCAGCCATGTGGTCATGGAGGTATCCTCCCATTCCCTGACTCTCAGGCGTGTGGCGGGGATAGAGTTTGATGTGGCTCTTTACACCAACCTTTCTCAGGACCACCTTGACTTCCACAGCGACATGGCGGACTATGCTGCCGCCAAGCAGCAGCTTTTCTCCATGTGCAAAAAGGCCTGCGTCAACGAGGATGATGACTGGGCCGAGTTCATGGTGGAAAAAGCCGTATGCCCGGTTATTAACTTCTCCGCTGACAGCAATAATGCAGATCTGACTGCAAATGATATCCGCTTGAGTGCTGACGGCGTGCGTTTTGCGGCAGTTTACAAGAACGACATTGCCATGACAAGACTCAAGATCCCCGGACATTTTTCTGTGCTGAATGCTCTGGGCGTTATGGCAGTGGGCCTGTCTCTGGGCCTGAGTCTTGCCGACTGCGCCGACGCCATGGCTGATGCGGAGGGCGTCAAGGGCCGCCTTGAGCTGGTGCCTACAGATGGAGATTACTCTATTATAATCGATTACTCCCACAAGCCCGATGCTCTTGAAAAGGTGCTGAAGATCCTGCGCCCCATCACAAAGGGCAGGCTTATCTGCCTCTTCGGCTGCGGCGGTGACAGAGATAAGCTCAAGCGCCCCATCATGGGCAGAATATCCGAGGAGAACGCGGACCTGAGCATAGTAACCAGCGATAACCCCAGAACCGAAGAGCCTATGAGCATTATTGAGGACATTCTTGCCGGCATGAACAAAAAGAGCTGCAGCAAGGTCATCTGCGACAGAGAAGAAGCAATTCGCTGGGCTATTGACAACGCGGCCTCCGGTGATGTAATATTATTGGCTGGAAAAGGTCACGAAGACTATCAGGTGGTGGGTCATGAGAAACGCCACATGGACGAAAGAGAGATCGTGGCCGAGCATCTTAAAAAGAGAAAATCCTGATTAATTGGAGAAACACCATGACGATAAAGCTAATAACCTCATTTGTTCTTGCCTTCCTGTTTGCCACTGCCTTTGGTAAATATTATATCCCCTGGCTCCGCAAGCAAAAGGCCGGACAGGAGATCAAGCAGGACGGCCCCACCTGGCATATGTCCAAGGGCGGCACCCCCACCATGGGCGGTGTGATGTTTATTCTGGGCACTGTTCTGGTCTGCCTGACTGTTGGCTTTGAGAGCATGCTGAAAGGCAATTTTGTACATATCTTTGTGCTGCTGTTTGCGGTGGTCTACGGTTTTATCGGTTTTCTGGATGACTGGGAAAAGATCCGCAAAAAACAAAACCTGGGCCTGACCGCCAAGATGAAGTTTTTGCTGCAGCTGGCCGCGGCTCTGGTGTTTGTCCTGCTGATGCGCCGCATCGGCTTTGTCAGCCCCAATCTCTACATTCCTTTCTTTAATGTGAGCTATGCAATGCCCGAGTGGCTGTACTTCGTGTTTGCCGCCTTTGTTATTGTGGGCACTGTCAACGCCGTCAACATTACCGACGGTGTGGACGGTCTGGCCTCCGGCACCTCTCTGCCTGTGTGCCTGTTCTTTGTGGCGGTGACCTGTCTCTGGGGTGAGGAATATCTGGAGCTTGGCATTTTTGCCTCGGGTCTTCTGGGCGGCCTGATGGGCTTCCTTGTCTATAACTTCAACCCCGCCAAGGTTTTCATGGGAGACACCGGTTCTCTCTTCCTGGGCGGTGCCATTGCCGCACTGGCCTTTGCCTATGATATGCCCCTTATCCTTGTCACTCTGGGCATTATCTTCATTATCGAGACCATGTCCGATATCATTCAGATTGTCTACTTCAAGCTGAGCCACGGTAAGCGTGTGTTCAGAATGGCTCCCTTCCATCACCATCTGGAGATGGGCGGCTGGAGCGAAAAGAAAAAGTGGAAAGAGAAAGAACTTTTTGTTCTTTTTACAGGCATATCTCTGCTCTTTGCCATCATATCATTTATTGGGGTGTTCCAGCGCTACGCCCTGTGATCTGATGTGAGACCGAGTCGGGGAGGTGGAATTATGCGCTATGAGAGCGCCCGCCTCGCCGACTTTTCTGATGTGAAGACCAAGCGTCGGGCAGACCGCTTTGACAGCAGCTTTTTCTTTTTGGTGCTGCTGCTTCTGGTAATTGGCCTTGTGATGGTGCTGTCATCCAGCTATGCAAGGGCCTATTACGACCCGTCCAATGTGACCGGCGGCAATGCGGCATACTACTTTGTGCGCCAACTCATTTTTGCCGTCGTGGGAACAATTGCCATGCTTCTGGCGTCAAAAATACCCATGAGCGTATACCGGCGCTACACATGGCACTTTATGGTGCTGACTGTCATCTTGCTGCTGCTTGTGCCCGTCATTGGTGTAAAGGCCAATGGCTCCAGGCGCTGGCTGGGTGTGGGGGGACTGACCCTGCAGCCCTCGGAGCTGGCAAAGCTTTCGGTTATTTTGAGCTTTTCAGCCATGATCTGCAAGTTCAAATCCAAAATGAAAAGCTTTAAATACGGCATCCTGCCATTTGTGGCAGTGCTTGGCCTTATTGTGGGTCTGCTGATCCTGGAGCCCCATTTTTCCGCTTCCATTATAATCATCGGCATAGGCGGCATTATGATGTTTCTGGGGGGAGTTCGTCTCGGCTGGTTCATTGCCGCCATAGGCGCTGCACTTACAGGGCTTATTGTTCTCCTGAGCTTCTTCCCCTATGCTTCTTCCCGAATCAGCACCTGGCGGGACCCCTTTTCCTCTGCCTCCGATGAGGGCTACCAGATCGTCCAGTCCCTTTATTCCATCGGTTCCGGCGGTTTAAGCGGTCTGGGGCTGGGTGGCAGCCGGCAGAAGTTCCTGTACCTGCCGGAGGAACACAACGATTTTATTTTCTCCGTTGTCTGCGAGGAGCTGGGTTTTATAGGCGCAGGCCTTATACTTGTTCTTTTTGCCATGCTTATACTGCGGGGCTTCTGGATCGCTATGCAGTGCAAGGACCGCTATGATCTGCTGGTGTGTGCAGGCATCAGCGCTCTGCTGGCCATTCAGGTTTTCCTGAATGTGGCGGTGGTCACAAATCTTTTGCCCTGCACAGGCATATCCTTACCCTTCTTCAGCTATGGGGGAACAGCCCTGCTGATCCAGCTTGGGGAAATGGGCATTATTCTGAGTGCATCCCGTGAAATATTACGGCGTAAATAGAAAGGAAGGTCCGTGAATATGAAGTTTATTTTCACCTGCGGCGGTACAGCCGGTCATGTATATCCTGCGATTGCGGTTGCCGGACGACTGAAAGAGCTTATGCCTGACAGTGAGTTTCTTTTCATCGGTGCCGAGGGCAAGATGGAGATGGAGCTTGTGCCCAAGGAGGGCTATGAGATCAAGCCGCTGACGGTAACTTACCTCAAGCGCAGTATGAGCCCCAAGGCAATTATCTATAATCTGAAAAGCGTAAAGAATGTTCTTGTGGCTGTTAATGAGGCGAAGCGCATTATGCGTGAGTTTAAGCCCGATGCGGTCATCGGCACCGGCGGATATGTGTGCTTCCCGGTTCTCAAGGCCGCAGCCGACCTGAAGA
>CAZYTE010000022.1:0-16211 GCA_964649425.1 uncultured Oscillospiraceae bacterium | reverse complement strand
GGGAGAGCTGCTGCAGCTCGTTGACAAAAGGCACCACAAAACCGTAAACATCAGCACGGGTAATGTCCTCCAGATGGCAGCGGGGGATAACTCCCGCGTCAAAGGCATCCTGAATGGTGGCAAGGTAATGGTCAAGGGCCTGTTTGCGGGTCATTTTCATTTTCTTGAAAATATGATAATCGCTGCAGCTGACCAGAATTCCCGTCTCCTTCAGGCCAAGCTGCCGCACCAGACGAAAATCCTCCTTGCTGGCACGAATCCAGCTTGTGATCTCCGGGAACTTCAAATCCAGTTCAAGGCACTTTTCCAGCGCCAGCCTGTCCTTTTTGCTGTAAATAAAAAACTCGGTCTGGCGGATGATGCCATAAGGCCCGCCCAGTTTATTGAGATATTTATATATCTGAACTATCTGCTCCACACTATAAGGCTCAACGGACTGCTGACCGTCTCTGAGGGTTGTGTCAGTTATCCATATCTCCTCAGGCATATTCATGGGCACCCGGCGGTGGTTAAAGGCCACCTTGGGCACAGTCCCGTAAGAAAAAACATCCCTGAGCAGATTGGGCTCTGCCACATCCTGCAGGGAGTATTTATATAATTTCTGCTCCAGCAGATTCGTCTTTCCGGATATTTCAAGCATTGCTGACAGCTCCTTTCGAGCCTTGGTATAATTGTATACAATTATACACGCCAAGAAGTGAATGTCAATAATGTATATGTTCCTCAGCTAAAAATCATGCATCTCTTACAGATTTTTCTCTCTTCTTGTGCAAAATTTGTGCCAAAGCGACTTGAAGAATTATTTAAACTGTGTTAGGATAAACAAAATTGCATATGGTCGAGCGTTTAATAGGAATGGAAAAATCCCAACGGTACCAAGCCGCCGTAGACGGACATTATGCCGCTGCAAGTCATTGGCAAAAGCTGAGAAGGTTTGCAGCAAAAGGCGTCCGGAGTCGGAATACAGACCTCGACCCGCACCGACAGGCTCTTGGGGCGGCCGAAGCGGTGGTCCTTGTCCGCGGTGATATGTGTTTTGCCGCGTGCGGTTTGTTATTCACGCCCTCAGACTGAGGGCTTTTTTTATTGCATTTATTAAGGAGCTGACGAAAATGCAGAAAAATAAAACAGACTCGTTTTCCCAGTTCCACCCACTGGTGAACTTTCTGTTCTTTGTAGCCGCCATTGGATTCACGGTGGTGATCCAGCATCCGGCCTATCTGATTGCAGGCTTCACCTGCGGCCTGATATACTACCTGATGCTCAACGGCAAAAAAGGTCTTCGCCTTATAACCGGCCTTATCCCCATGTTCTTTATAATTGCTTTTATCAACCCTTTATTCAACATAAACGGAGTCACTGTGCTTTTCCGTATATTTGGAAGACCCTATACTTTTGAAGCCCTGTGCTACGGCTTTGTGGTCGCCGCCATGTTTATGAGCATGATGGTCTGGTTTGGCTGTTACAACGCCGTGCTGACCAGCGATAAATTTACCAGCCTTTTCGGTAACCTTATCCCGGCTCTGTCTCTGCTGCTGGTAATGATACTCCGGCTTATCCCCAGCTTCGCCCACAAGGCCGCTCAGATCTCCGGCTGCAGAAAGTCCATCGGCAAAGGAATCAACGATCAGGGCTCATTCAAGGAAAAAGTGACTGATGGCATGACCATTCTCTCTGCCCTGACGGACTGGGCTCTGGAGGGCAGTGTCATCACCAGTGACTCCATGAGGGCCCGGGGCTACGGTACTGCCCGGCGCAGCAGCTTTCAGATCTACCGCATGACTGTCAGAGACTGGGTGATGCTTGTGCTGATAAGCCTTCTTGCTCTGGCTGTGATCCTGTTTGCCCACACCTCGGTGGAGATCGTTCCGGTCCTGAAGATCCCCTATGTGGACTGGAGCTTCGGCCTGTACTGTCTGTTCTTTCTTATCCCCATCATTCTTCAGATAAAGGAGGGCATCCTGTGGCGCATTTCCATATCAAAGATCTGAGCTTTTCATATCCCACCTCCGAAAGAGACTCCCTCTCCCATGTTGATCTGAGCATTGAAAAAGGCGACTATGTGGTGCTCTGCGGCAAAAGCGGCAGCGGAAAAACCACCCTTCTGCGCCATCTGAAAACCGTTCTCAGCCCATACGGCAAGCGCAGCGGCGAGATTTTGTTTGACGGTCTGCCTCTTGAGCAGATGAGTCTCAGGGATCAGGCTTCAAAAATCGGCTATGTAATGCAAAATCCTGACGATCAGATCGTCACCGACAAGGTCTGGCACGAGCTGGCTTTCGGCCTTGAAAGTCTCGGCTGCGACCAGAAGACCATGCGCCTGAGAGTGGCGGAGATGGCCAGCTATTTCGGCATTGCAAACTGGTTCCACAGAAATGTATCTGAGCTGTCCGGCGGCCACAAGCAGCTTCTTAATCTGGCCTCTATCATGGCCATGCAGCCTGAGGTGCTGATTCTGGATGAGCCCACCAGTCAGCTCGACCCCATTGCGGCCTCTGACTTTCTCAACACAGTCAAGAAAATCAACCGTGAGCTGGGTACCACCATTATCATTACCGAGCACCGCCTTGAGGATATCTACTACGCCGCCGACAAGGTCATTGTCATGGAGAAAGGCAAGGTCGCCGCTGAGGGCGACCCCCGCAGTGTGGGTGAGCTTTTATACGCCCGGAACAGCCAGATGTTTGCCGCCCTCCCCACGCCGGTGCGCGTATTCTACGAGTCCGGCGCTCAGGGTAAATGTCCCCTGACCGTCCGCGAGGGCCGCAGCTGGCTCTCGGAAAGCTTTGAGGGCAAGGCGCTGAAGGCTATCTCTCCCCGGGAAGAAAGTGATGCTTTTGAGCGCAGCGAAACCGCCCTGAGCTTCAGCGAGGTCTGGTTCCGCTACGAAAAGGACAGCCCTGACATTCTCAAAGGCTCCGGATTTCAGGTGCCTGTGGGTTCTGTTTTTGCCATCGTGGGCGGCAACGGAGCAGGTAAATCCACCACGCTGAAAACCGCCTGCGGCATCTGCAGGCCCTATCGGGGCAGTGTTGAAATTTTTGGTAAAAACATAAAGAAATACAAGGGTTCCCAGCTTTTTAAGGGTACCCTCTCCCTTCTTCCACAGGATCCCAAAAGCCTGTTTGTGAAAAAGAATGTTCTGGAAGATCTTCAGGAAATGTGTTCGGATGAGGCTAAGATCCGGGAAGTGGCGGAGCTGTGCGAGATCTCTGAGCTTCTGGAATCCCACCCCTATGATCTCTCCGGCGGTGAGCAGCAGCGCGCCGCACTTGCAAAGGTTCTGCTGACCGAACCCAGAATCCTGCTTCTGGACGAGCCCACCAAGGCTCTGGATAACTTCTTCAAGCTGAAGTTTGCAGGTATTCTGAAAAAACTCAGGGCTCAGGGCATAACTATCGTTATGGTGAGCCACGATGTGGAGTTCTGCGCAGAGCACGCCGACCTTGTAAGTATGTTTTTTGATGGACAGATCGTCACCACCAACACGCCCCGGCGCTTCTTCGGCTCCAACAGCTTTTACACCACCGCCGCAAACCGCATGAGCCGCTGTGTGTTCAAAAATGCCGTAACCGCTTCTGATGTGGTGGCGCTTTACCGGGCAAACACGGAGGAATAAGGATGAAGAAATCCACTGTCTTGTCTGTCATCTCCATATTTGTGCTCATCCCGGCCACGCTGTATCTGGGTACAAATCTGACCGGCCGCATGTACTATCTGACCATAACACTCATCATAATTGAAGTCATGCTGCCGTTTTTCTGCCTGTTTGAGGCCAGAAAGCCCCAGCCCCGGGAGCTGGTGACTGTTGCTGTCATGGCAGCGCTGGCAGCAGCCTCCAGAGCGGCCTTTGCCTTTCTCCCCTCCTTTAAACCTATAACCGGAATCATCATGATAGCCGGCATTGCTTTCGGCGCGGAGGTGGGCTTTCTCACCGGCGCACTGGGTATATTTGCCAGCAATTTCCTGTTCTCTCAGGGTCCCTGGACCCCCTGGCAAATGCTTGCATACGGCATTGCGGGTTTTGTTTCCGGCCTTGTTTTCCACAGGCGCAGAGAGAAGTTCAAGCCTCTGCTGCTGGCGGTATTTGGTTTTGTAATGGTGGCTGTTCTCATAGGCCCGCTGCTGGATTGCTGCACGGTGTTTACTTCGCTGACCATATTTTCATGGCCTGCGGTTGCGTTGGTTTTTGCACAGGGCCTGCCCTTGAACATAAGCCATGCCGCAGCCACCGCACTGACGCTGCTGCTTATCGGAAGACCTCTTCTGCAAAAGCTTGACCGGCTTCAGATAAAATACGGAATGCTGCGCACAGAATAAGGAAACAGGAACTCTAAAGGGTTCCTGTTTCCTTATCTTTTTTTCTTATCCCATATAGCAATAAGTACCGGGAAAAAGTATTTTTGCTTTCTTAAAAAGCTCTCAAGGCTGCTGCCGTAATTATCCGGCCCGTCAGAGCTGCGGTAGGTATTATAGCCCACGAAATTACCGCCCTGATATTCCAGCGCCACAAAGTGCGCCCCCAGCCTGAATTTCCTGCACCAGTAATAAAAGAGGATATTGGCATCGCTCTCCCTTGCCAGCTCATCAAAGCGCCCTCTCCTGGCCGTGACGCGCAGGGGAAAGCCCTGTTTTTTGAAAAATCTCACCGGCTCAAAAAGAAAAGTGCCAAAATTTCCGTTTATCAGCGGCAGGCCCCGCTGAAAGCTGCGGATGAGCTTTTCCGGCGTTACATAGTAGCCCATCAGCCGCAGGGCGTTATAAGCCGCGATCCAGCCGCAGCCGGTGGCCGCACTGGAACGGAAGCCATAGCGCCATTGGCTTTTGGGGATCTTATTCTGATTGTAGATCAAGTCTTTCATTACTATCTCTTTCCAGCTTTTTATATAGTGTAAAGCGCATAGTCAGATAACAGGCAAGGCCGCCTATTACATTGGATATCGGTTCTGCCAGAAACACGCCGTTTACGCCAAAGCCCATACCCGGCAGCAGCAGCACAAGAGGTGTAACGATCACAGCCTTGCGCAGCAGGGAAAAGAAAACCGCGTGCTTTGCATCGCCAAGAGCCTGGAAGGCCGCCTGCCCCGCAAACTGCAGGGCCATAAATACAAAGCCGAAGAAATATATCCTCAGCGCCGGCACGCCGCTTTCTATAAGCTCGATATCATCGGTGAAAACGCTGATCCAGAAGCGGGTGAACAGCAGTATGGCTATCCATGCGAGCATGGTGTAGGCCGCACCCAAAAATGTGTTGAAATTGATGGCTTTGCGGACCCTGTCATACTTTCCCGCACCGTAATTGTAGCTCATTACGGGCTGGGCACCGTTTGCGATGCTGTGCACCGGCAGAGCGCAGAGCTCCCGGACGGAATTTACCACCGTCATAAGGCCCACATAGAGGTCTCCGCCGTAGCTTTGCAGCGTGGCGTTGCAGGCAACCTGGACCAGGCAGTTTGTGCCCTGCATCACAAAATTTGAAGTGCCAAGCTTGAGTATGCCGCCTGTGATCTTTCCACTTATATGCAGATTTGAAAGCTTCAGCGGGATGATGATTCTCTTTCCCATAAGGAAACCCACCACCCACAGGGCGGAAAAGGCCTGACTGATAACCGTTGCAATGGCAGCGCCGGACACGCCCATGTCAAAAACAAAAATGAATATGGGGTCAAGGATTATATTCAGCAGCGCGCCCAGAGCCACCGACAGCATACCGACGCCGGGAAATCCCTGAGCATTTATAAAGCCGTTCAGGCCGGTACCCAGCATGGAAAAGACGGTGCCTGCGAGGTAAATTTTCAGATACTCATCGGCATACACATAAGATGCCTCGCCGGCACCAAAGGCAAAGAGTATGGGCCTGCGAAACACATAGGCCCCGACTGTCAAAAACAAGGATGTGACCAACAGCAGCGCGCAGGCATTCCCAAGTATCTTGCCCGCCTTTTCATCATCATGGCCGCCCCGGGCAATGGAAAACAGCGGCAGGCCGCCCATTCCCAGGAGAGAAGTAAAGGCCATGATAAGGGTTATAATCGGAAAGCACAGGCCTACGCCTGTCAGCGCAAGGCTGCTGCCGCCCAAATGGCCTATATACACCCTGTCCACCACATTGTAAAGCAGATGTACAAGCTGGGCAAGGGTCAGGGGTATGGCCTGCCTGACTATATGCTTCCACACGGGCCCCCTTGAAAAATCATGTTTTTGTACATCCGTCAAAAATCTCACCTCATCAGTGCTCGATGGCAAAGCACCAGTTTTCCTTAATAAGCTGCGGGCAGGCGGCGATCAGCTTGCCATAGCCAAGCTGCAGGCTCATGGCATAGGAATCCTTGAATATAATCTGCTTCTTTTCATTTTCCACCCGCAGACCCGCGTTTCTCTCCAAAAAGGGGAAAACACTTCTTAGCTGCTGGCCGATATTTTCTGCACTCAGTTGCTTTTCGTTATCAGCAAACCACGGCCAGAATTCTTTTATCTTCCCATCATCAACAGGCAGGGGATGGAAATGGGCATCCCGGCCCTCAAGTATGTCCTCAGCAAGAGCCCTGACATGGGCCGCCTGCTCTTCATCCTGAAATTCAAGTCTGGCAAGCTGCATCTCTGCCTTCGGTCGGATACCCATGGCGGCATAGAGCACAGCACCAACTGCCGCAAAGTCCGCGCTGCCTGCGCCGGACTGTTTTAAAAGCCGCTCCGCCTCACCGTAGCGGTGCATCATGGTAAGACAGGAGATAAGACCCGTATATGCCGCAGCCTGCTTGCCCTCTGCCCCCGGGGAATCAGGGTTTTTGCTCAGGCATTCAAGGCACCGGCAGTAGTGCTCCGCCGCGGCTTCAAAATCCGCCGCGGCATGCTCTGCCATGGCGGCCTTAAGATAGGGCAGGTAAAAGGCCGGCTCATAGCTGACGCAGGCATTGTAGCAGTGGAGCATATGCTCGGTGTCTCCCGCCATATCAAAGCAGAGCCCTACAAAGAAGCTCCACGCGGCCCAGTCAGCATCGTAGCAGCAGCGCTCCCGGATGTCCTCCAGATGTGCAATGGCAGCATTGAGATCTTTGCCGTACATACGGTTGAGCGCAGAGACGATTTTGACCCGGGCCGCCGTATCGTCTTTAAAAGCCGGCTCCATAACAGGGCCGTAAAGTCTGCTGTAAACTTCCCAGCCTTTTAAAAAAGCCTTTCGGTTCTGTTCGCTCATATGCTCCATTCGATCGGTCTCCTCACGCAAAATTCTTTAGTCCAACGGACAAGCTGTTCCAGTATGTCTTGCAGCTGTTTTGCTTTTTCAGTCAGTTCATATTCCACCCGAATGGGAACCTCCATATATTCCCGGCGCAGAACAAGGCCGTCTGCCTCCAGCTCCTTGAGGGATTTTGACAGTACGGTAAAGGTATCCGCTGCCGCCCACATATACCGCTTCAATTTCATCATTTTCGCAGCTGAGCTTTACAAAGATCCGAGACGGCAGGCCCATACTGTGGCCCTGCTCAAAGACAAATGCTTCTTTTTTCTTGCGGTGCTTATAAAGATAGCAGGCGAGAGCGCAGCTTGCAGTGCCGGTGGCAGACTCTTCGTCTATGCCATAGAGCGGCGCAAAGTTTCTGCATTCTGCATCCACCCCCGGTTTGTCCGACAGCGTAAAGGCATGGATCCCCACAACATTCAGCTCACGGCTGAGCCGAGTCATCTTCCTGAAGTCCGGTTCCAGCGCCTCCAAATCTTCCCGGGATACCACGGGGAAAATAATATCTCTAAGTCCTGTAGAAACCGTCTGAATGGGCAGTGTTGTATCCGGCCCAACCGAAAAACAATCCGCAAAAATGGCAGACGGCAGAATATCAAAATACTCAGGTTTATTCTGCTCCATGAAAATCAGGCCGTCATCCCGGACTATTATGCTGAGAATTCCCGCCTTTGTCCTGATGCTGTAATCCTCTTTCTCCAACATGCCCAGAAGCTGCATCGTTGCAAAGCTTGCAATGGTAGCATGGCCGCAGAGAGGCACCTCATCCGTGGGGGTGAAATATTGCAGCTCAAAATCCGCGGCATCGCAGGGGAGAATAAATGCCGTTTCGGAATAGCCCAGCTCTTTGGCAATGGCCAGCTTCTGTTCGCGGCTCAAATCAGGCCGGTTTATTACAACTCCGGCCTTATTCCCGCCGCTTCCGTTCTTGCTGAAAGCGCTTGTTACATATATCTGTACCATATTATTTGCAGCCGTTTATTCCGCAGGAAGTCCTGTGTTCAACTATTTCTTCCTCTTTTACAGGAGGCTGGCCTATCCAGGAAAGGGCCTCATCAATGTCAAAAGTTTTTACTCCGTCTTCCCTGATGAACAGGGGAATACCTATGCCGCCATGCTCCCTCTGAGGCGCAAACAGCTCGTCTGTGTCTCTGATTCTCAGAAACTCTCTCAGATTCGCGGTGTTTTCAACAATGTCGATATATTCTGCCTCAAAACCCCGATTTTTCTGAATGGCCTTGTAATTGCGGCAGTCGATGCAGATTTCCGCGCCGTAAACCTTCATCATTTGCATACCCCTTTCTTTTTTAAGCCGATTATAACACAAAAGTTCAGACATTGGTAGCAAGAGCCGCTGTTTTGTGCTACAATGCCTGTAATTCCTATGTGGAGGTAAATCATGAAAATTGCAGTCATCACCGGTGCATCCAGCGGCATGGGCCGGGAATTTGTATACCACATCGACAAAAACTGTGCTCTGGACGAGATTTGGGTGATCGCAAGGCGTGAAGATCGTCTGAACGAGCTGAAAGCTCAGTGCGGCACTCCCATTCGTCCCATTCCACTGGACTTATTGGATAAAACCAGCTTTTCTGTCTACCGCAGCTTGCTGGAGGAAGTAAAGCCAGAAATTGAATTTCTCGTAAATGCCGCAGGTTTCGGTCTTTTCGGCAGCTTTACCGAGATGGATCTGGACAGACAGCTTGACAGCATAAGCTTAAATGCCAACGCCCTGACCGCTTTTTGCCACATCAGTATTCCCTATATGCCCCAGGGCAGCCACATTATCAACCTGGCCTCCAACTCCTCCTGGCAGCCGGTGCCCTACATAAATGTTTACGGCGCTTCCAAGGCCTATGTCATGAGCTTTTCCAGAGCCTTGGGCGTGGAGCTGAAGGAGCGCAAAATTCATGTTATGGCTGTGGCACCCGGCTGGATAAAGACGGAGTTTTTCGACCATGCCATCCATGATGATACCATCAAATATTTTGACCGCTACTACACTGCCCGGCAGGTAATTGTCAAAGCCATGAAGGATCTGAAAAGAAACAAGACGGTTTCCATCCTGGGCTTTCCGGTGCGTATGCAGGTATTGGCCATCAAGCTCCTGCCCATCAAGCTGGTCATGAAGATCTGGTGCAGACAGCAGGGAAAATAATATGAAACACCAGCCGGACAAAAGTGTCCGGCTGGTGTTATGTTCGGTATTCAGGTTTTATTCTTCGTCTGTCCAAACCACAACCGGCTTGTCTGCGTAGCGCTTTTTGAAAATTCTTCTGCGGAACAGGAAGATGGTGTAAGAAGACCACAGCACGAAAAAGATAACAAAAGAGATCACGGCATTGGTCAGCGACTGCACCGCAAAGTTCAAAAGCAGCAGCAAGGGCGCGATCATTACCATGCCGGGGAAGTTTGAAAGGATATACAGGCTGGATGTGGGGGTTCTCAAGCCCGGGTCGATCTCCTTCATGAGGATCATGCCGTTGGAGGCGGTGCCGGTCATAGTGCCGAAACTCATAAGGAAGAACTCGTGCTCAAAGCCCTTGAAGCACTCCTTTGCCACCTGACGAACATAGAAATAGGTGATTATGGTTCCCATCACGCTCAGGATAACGATGGGCAGGATGTAGTTCTTGATATCATTGATCTCAATAGCAGCCACACCGGCGACGATCATCAGGTCAAAAGAGAAGCCGGAGATTCTGTCCATCTGATAGTTGTTGATGTAGCCTCTCTCCATGAGTCTGCACTTGCGCAGATGCTTGACCACAAATCTGATGAGCATTGCCGCAATGGACGCCCACAGGAAGTTGAAGCCCCATGCAATGTTGTTTGTAAAATTGGACAGCGAACCCAAAAAGCGCATGAAGCCATAGGAGAGGGCGTATGCCATGGCCACAAAGCCCAGCTGCAGGGTGAATTTATCTATGGACTCATTATCGGGCACTTCGTCACTGCCGGGGAGCTGATATGCATAGTTGTCAGCTGTGCTGCCCTTGCGCACATGCAGATTGCCCCGTCTTCTATGGATATTGATATACAGCACGCCAAACACAGACGCTACCACAAAACCCATAGAGGCCAGAGACAGACCGAAGCTGCCGTTGCCGGCAAACATTGCGGCGGGAGTATTGGTGAAGTTTATATCCCAGGTCAAAGCATTGCCGGGGCCCTGACCGTAGGCCAGGGGCAGAATCAGGCCGCAGATGTAGGAGACGACCTTATCTCCGTGGCGGGTAAGCATAAAAAGGATCAGGGTAATACCCAAACCCACAAAGGCCTGCAGCATATAGCAGCCGCCCTGCAGGGCGCCATACTCCACGACCTGCGCTTTGTTGGTCTTATGGGTGCTCTTTTCAGTCTTCAGGCTCATAGACGCAAAGCCAATGGCCAGGCAGTGATAGGTGATGACCTGCATCAGGCGGTTGTCCACCATTTCGAAACCAAACTGCTTTGCGACAATATTCACCGCCAGCAGCAGCGCACCGCCCAGAAGAGCGGAGGGGATCAGGCACTTTTTGAATGCGGGAATTTTCAGTCGGAGAAAATTGCCCATCAGCAGAAACAGGAGCAAAAGGCCCAGCTGAACCATGAACAGCCATACGGCATCATAGTTTGCCAGAGAGAAATTCCAACTGGATGTAGTCATAAACATCACCCTTTTACTACAAAAATTTTAACCAAATTATAGTATTCTCATCTTTCTTTGTCAATTAGACTGAGCTTAAAATGTCGTTAAATATCAAAAAACAGGGGCATTGCCCCTGTTTTTCACTCTTATAAATCTATTCTTTCAAATCTCTTCCGGGACGCTTTGCATGAAAGCGCACTTGCAAGCGCATACAAAACCGCCGCTCCCAGCAAAATTACGAGCTGTCTGCCAGCAAAGCTGAAATCGCGCACATTGAGCCAGCTGAGGCCCGGCAGGTGATGCAGTGTCTCCCCGATACCGATGATTACGAAGCTCACGGCAGCGAACACAATAAACGGCTTGCCGATTCCATAGGCTGTTTTGAAAAATCCGCCGATGAATATCACATTGAAGGCCAGG
Source organism: uncultured Oscillospiraceae bacterium (assembly GCA_964649425.1). Lineage (GTDB taxonomy): Bacteria > Bacillota > Clostridia > Oscillospirales > Oscillospiraceae > Limivicinus. The sequence continues at coordinate 4,917 of CAZYTE010000022.1, read as the reverse complement.
AAGATCAGCAGAACAAATGCCAGAAATATGAGATTTGCGTCCATCAGAACATTGGTGACATAAGCAGCCGCATTGGGCAGAAAAAGCATTCTTATGCAGGTAAAGGCCGCAAACAGCAAAAATGCAGCTATTTGCAACAGGATCGCCGCGTTATATTTGGCATTTACCACATCGGCCTTTTTCACCGGCAGCAGCACAGTATAGAGAATATCATTATCCTCCCTTCCGTTCTGATAGCTCTGGAAGATTCCAAAGCAAACAAAGAAGGCTCCGCAAAGGATGGGATAGCCCGGCAAAAAACTCACGAGAGAAAAGGCGAGAAACAGAAATGTCAGCAGAGGCGTTGCAAGCTTGAACTCTTTATAAATCAAGTTTTTCATGAAACGACTCCTTTTCATGCTGTATCATCACATCCTCCAGCTTTTCGCCCCGGCAAAAGTCCTTGATGCTTCCGGTGTACACAACGCGCCCATCCCTGATATAAGTAATGTCGTCTGCGCATTTATCCAGATCCGAGGTGATATGCGTGGAAAACAGTATTGAAACTCCCTGCGTTTTCAGGTAGCGGAATATCTCCAGCAGCTCCTCTCTTGAAACAGGGTCAAGACCGCTGGTGGGCTCGTCCAGAATCAGAAGCTCCGCCCCATGAGACAGGGCCATGGCCAGATTCAGCTTTACCTTCATGCCCTCGGAAAGCTGAGACGGGGTCTTGTTGGCATCCAGCGAGAAAAGCTTCATGTATTTTCGGCACATGGCATCATCCCAGCGGGGATAAAAGCTCTTTGTAATTTCGATGAGTTTACTGATCTGTCTCTTCCCGTAATAATCAACTGCACCGCCGGCACAGCCGATGCGCTGCTTTATAAGAGTCTCGTTTTCTTTCAGGCCCAGGCCGAAAAACTCGATGCTGCCTTTTTCGGCATGGACCATGTTCATAACAGACTTGAGCGCGGTTGTCTTGCCCGCGCCGTTTCTGCCTATAAAGCCCATTATGGTCCCGGCTTCCATACTGAAAGACACATCTTCCAGTCTGAATCCCGGATATGTCTTATATAAATTCTCAACCTCAAGTACTTTCATATCAAAACCTGCTGCACTTTACCAACGCGATGCCCTGCTTTCTGTCGGCCAGAACCAGCATTGGGTCTCCGCGCTTTATTTCAAACATTTCCATTATGGGATCAGGAATCTGAATGGTTCCCTGCTCTGAAACATTCAGCACGCCGCATATGCGGCCTTCTTCTATGGCAAACTCCCCATTCATGGCATCCTTCAGAGGTTTATTGACCAGCTCATCCAGAGAGACCTTGAATAGTGTGGCCAGCTTCAGGCAGTTGACAATATCCGGATGAGAGTCTCCCGCTTCCCACTTGGCAATGGTTTGCCGTGACACAGAAATGATCTCGGCCAATGCTTCAAGGGTATATCCGTTTTTCTGCCTCAAAAGGCTCAGGTTTTCAGCAATGCAAATATCCATTTTCAATCCCCCTTACGAGCGCCATTATATACTCTGCCTTTTCTTTTCACAAGAAACCGGGTTTAACCTCTTTTGTTAAAACCGCTTACATATATCAGCTGCATCCAGCTATGAAAACATGGCGAAACTGCTTGGTTAGCAAAAAGCCCACGCAAAGGCGCGTTGAGATAAGAAACCATAGGGTTTAAAAATGAAAAATTCCGCCCCAGCTTCACGAAAATGCTCGGAAATACACACAAGTATTCCCTGCGCTTTTCGTTTTGCCGGAACGGAATTTTTCTGTTTCAAACTGCTTTATCAGGCCTGTGTTTTCTTGTCTCAGCGCGCCTAATCGGCGTAGGCTTTCAATGTTTTTTATGTATCAGCAAGAGTTTGATGCTCCCTATACAGTTTTTGAATATTATTTTCGACCCAGGAGAAGGATATCCGGTTTATTAGTTTTTTTGCCCACACATTCCCTAACAGCAGCACAATCATACATGTTAGCAGGATAACTCCCCAAGGTGTGCTTACAAGCTCCGGATAATAAAGCTGTACGAGCTTGACTATAAAACCATGCATTAAAAATACCGGTAAAGTATTTTGACCTATTCTGCTTATTATGGGTATTTTTTTGCCTGCTCTTGGTCTTATCACCAATATAATAAATGAAATCCAGATAAAAGCTGTCAAAAGCACAAGTCCCCGGACAAAAATCGCGCCATCCAATTCTGCGTAAGAGTAAGATCCATATAGAATTGAATTAGGCACGTCCTTTATGTACAAAAAGGCAGATGAAAGTACAATTCCAAGCGTCAAAAAAATGCTGACCAGCTTTCTGCTGCCTCCTTTCCAGTCATCAATTCTATTAAGCCAATTGTTTTTTCCGCAGTAATACCCAAGCACAAACCACGGCTGAAAAACAAAAAAGCGTGACAACGACAGATAATATCCGACCGAATAGTCATAACCCACTGCCAAAGCAAGTATAAAAACACAAAACACCGTAAACCCCTGTTTGCGGCGCGAAGATGTGTCAAACACCGGTATTAATAATTGGTAAAAGATGCAAACCATCATATACCAGAGCAGCCAATACGGTGTCGTATATTGAAGGACAAACTCGTTCTTGAGGAATAGTTTTTGAAATATCAAGTAGTAGGTTTGAAAAACCAAGTATGGCAACACCCAGTGAAATACGATTTTATCGGGCTTGTATTTCACAAAATAGCCAAACAAGAAAATAAAGCATGGCATATGGAATGAATATATTACCTTGTACAGAATCCAACTGCCCCAAAAAGGAGCTGCTATCTCCAAAAGGTGCGCAAAGACAACACTGAATATTAACAAAAAACGAATATTGTCAAAAGAATAATCTCTTGCTTTACTTCCTGACACCAAATCAAAATCTCCTTTTTCTGTGTATTTGTGTGCTGTCTAATGCTTGTTCAAGGCTTTTCATTGTCCTCCCGGGAGGACAATGAAAGAGGCGCCTCTTTCATTGTTACATATACTGAGTTATACCATAATTCGATAAAAATGTATATACTGTATTCCCTGAAAATCCGGGGCGCAGCCTTTGACGGGGTCATTTGCCGACACACGGGTCACAGCGCCCACCACTAAAAAGATAGGGGCGTGTGCCCCTATCATACGATCATACGATTATCCCGCCGCATCCAGCATCTGATCTATAAAAATTCCGTAACCCTTGGTGGGGTCATTCACCAGAACATGGGTCACAGCCCCCACCAGCTTGCCGTTCTGGATTATTGGGCTGCCCGACACGGGTGATTGTCATTAGGGACAACCTTAGAATCCCCAAAATGTCCGTTTCTTTTCTGTACGAACCCAGATGGCAGGTCTAACCCAATAAGAGCACTTTACACCCTCGTCAAGAATTCGTTTTTCTTCCTTTAACTCCAAAACGCGGCAAGCTCTGGGACCGGGGTTCTTGGTATCTTTCAGCCACCAACTGTTAATAGGGCCAAGTCGATACCTCCCATCATCTAATGATTTAAATAACAGGGCTTCTTTCTTTATTAAAGACACAGGAATGCCATCGATGTATTCCTTGTTATCCTTACTCAATAAGAAAATGCGATTGATCGGATCTTCGTTTGAAAGAATTCTCGACATTTCTTCAAAACTAAATGCCTCTTTTCTGAAAACCGTATTCAGTTTCCGACACAAGGATGATTGATCCCATGAAACTCCCTCATATATATCATGATAAGGACCACACCACAGAGGATATTTGCTCAGCAGCAGGGATTGTCCGTTTTTGGCTTCCAGTACGATCCACGGGATTGGTAGATCCCCATTGCGTCCGAACAGAACCGTCTGCCCTTGTTTGTGCATATTTTCATTGCTGACATCAGAAAGGGGCATGTTTTGAAGCAATGATCGGGCATCTTTATATTCGATTACTTCTATCAATAAATCAAATGCTTTCTGATAGTTTTTCTGGTTAAGTTCATGTAATGCTTGCCGGTAAGTTGTTTCCTGCATTTCTGCTTGCGTTTGTTTCAGATCTGTCGCTTTTGCCAAAGATGCTTTTGCTTCTTCGTATTTGCCCTGCTCTCGAAGCATTATCCCTTTTTCAAGAGACAATTGATTCCGGTAATCTCTAGGAAGCAATGTAGCAGCTTCTTTGTCACGTCCTATTTTATGTAGCAATTGATAAGCATCATCATACCATTCGCTTTTTACCATAGCAACAGCGGTGACAAAAGCTTTGCAATTCTCGGAACTGTTTTCTCCTTTTATCATCTTGACGAATTCGTCCAGAGAAAGTTCCCGGTCATCAGCAGCATCCGGTACAAAATGCAATTTGAATTGGGAAAAATCATATAAGACAGAAATTTCTGTGCCGTATTTCCGGGTACTTAAAGACAAGACAGGGCATTCTTTTTTTCCACTGTCTGAACAAGTGTACTCCGCCTGGAAGGTACCATCCCAAGAATCGTCCGTCAACTCATCAATATCATGGATGCTGCAATGTTGGGTATAGGAATCAAAAAAACTCGGGGTGTTGCTCAAATCTTTTTCATAGGATGTAGTAATGCGAGAAAGGACGATTTCGTTATCCTCAAATGCTCGACATACTTCCTTTGCTACAGGAATGTTAAATGTAGCATTAGAAATACGATAAACAAGCCGCAACCAATCTCGTTGAATATACATTCCGGTATATTTGAATTTCATGGATTTCCCCCCTCGGAGATGAAGCATAAATATAATTTATTGACATTTTTATTATACCATAAATTAAGAAAAATGACAGAGGCAAATTACCTCTGTCAAATTACTTATTCCGCTGCTTCCAGCATATTCTCAATAAAGATCCCATATCCCACAGTCGGATCATTCACCAGCACATGGGTGTATAGATGATGCCAATCAAAGGCCCCCTTGTGTAAAGGGGGCTGTCAGCGAAGCTGACTGGGGGATTGTCG